>CAZGGB010000138.1:0-6697 GCA_964525115.1 uncultured Sangeribacter sp.
GGCCAAATTTATTTGATTTTTAACTCGTCCCGATTTTTACGGGACACTAATGTTAGAGTGTTAATAATTCAAATATAAAATGCCACTAAATTAAAATTCTGTGAGACAAGCAGTGTAGAAAGCATGCTCCGCATGCGTCATTAAGCGTCTTATTGATTCTTATTATAGTGATAATAATTCAAATATAAAATGCCACTAAATTAAAATTCTGTGAGACAAGCAGCGTAGAAAGCATGCTCCGCATGCGTCATTAAGCGTCTTATTGATTCTTATCAGAGTAATAATAATTTTAATATCAAATGGAAATAATAATAGGAAGACAAGGGAACCAAAAGACCCCAATTACGGATCCTACGGTAAGTCGTAAACATTGTAAAGTCAACGACAATGGGGATGGTACATACACAATTGAAAATCTAAGTCCTTCAGGTACAAAAGTTGATGGCGTGGATATATTGCGGAGCATTGCAAAACCTCACAGCCGAATTCAGCTTGGGCAATCTTTCTCTGCAACTCTCGTGGAATTGATCGGAGTACCATCTGCTTCACCTACTTCAAACCAATCTGCCACTTCTAACAAAACTTCTACATCATCGAAACCTGTAGTAAGCGAGCCCTCAGTAAAAACTTTCAATATCTCTCATCTTAAGCGTGTATGGGATGATTATAATGATACAAATCTTGCTCTTGCTGACCAACAAAGGAAAGTAAATCTCGTAAGATCTGCTACTCCGATCTTCACCATTGGATCGGGCTTATTGGCTTCCCTGACTGCAATTGGTCCTGTTGGTTGGATTATGACAGGCATTGGAGGTCTCGGATTTTTGTATAGCTTGATTGGAATGAAGAATGCCGAAACCGCCGAAGAACGACAGCGTCGCCAAGATGCTTTTGATGATGCATGGGTCTGTCCAAATCCGGAATGTGGTCATTCTTTGATGGCAAAGAATTATAAGATGCTTGTTAGGAATCATCAATCATGTCCATACTGCAAATGTAAATACGTGGAGAAATGAGATTTATTTTAACACTCCTACTCGTCTTAACCTCATTCGCGATTCATGCCAAAACTTATGTAGTTTGTGCAGGTATTGGCAGCTACGCAGATACGAAAGTTCAGACACTAGCTAAGACTGAGAAGGATGCAAAGGCAATGGCAGAATTCTATAAGAAAGGAACTAAAAATGTTGCTATCGTTACTGGAAGGTATGCTACCAAAGCTCAGATATTGAAAACATTGCAAAGCCAGTTTGGAAGAGCGCAAACTGGAGACAAAATTGTATTCTATTTCAGTGGTCATGGATATCCTGGAGGATTCTGTCCCTACGAGATGAAAAAAATCGAAGATGGTCTCACATATGAGGAAGTAATTAAGATTATGAATGCATCGAAAGCAAAAGACAAGATTATCTTTGCAGATGCATGCAATAGTGGAGCCATACGCAAGAATCAGACCCCTTCCCCATCCAATCTTGGAAACATAATGATGTTCCTTTCATCCCGTGGGAATGAATACTCGATAGAATCACCATTACTCTCAAATGGCTATTTCACCAACTATCTCTTGCATGGACTTGGAGGAAAAGCCGACTCAAATGGCGACCGAACGATTACTGCAAAAGAACTATTTAATTATGTGAGCACTGGCGTAACCCAGCTATCTAAAGGCAAGCAGCATCCAGTCATGTGGGGCAAGTTTGCCGATGAAATGGTAATCGTGAAATATGGGAAACGATAGTTTGTCAATTAATCATAGCGTTTCATCAATTAGCTCTAAATAATTTAATTATTATTAAAATCAATAGTTTATCTTTGCACTAAATTAGAAATTGAACGTATGAATACGCAAGACATCATCAACTTAATCAGCAAGTATGAGGAAAAACCAACTCCAGAAGTCTTACTGGATCTAATTGATATGCTCCATAATAAAATGGATGCTCTGCCTATAAGCCTAAAAATAAAGCTTATGCATTTGATATGCAAAGCTTATGATTATGGCAACTCTTACGGCATAGATGAGGACATATTTACGGAGTATAATGGTGATTTGGAAAATATAGAATGGGAAGATGATCTTCTTCCTGATATCTTAACTCAATGTATATTGATAACTAAGATTGAGGAATCTTCCACTGAAAAGAAACTATGGATCAATGAATTTTATCAACTTATAGAAAAACTTATTGATAACAGCGATAATTATACAGGATTTGAAGAAGAACATCTGAAATTACTAAAATTTTGTGCAGTCAATGATAACAATGATTTATGTGAAGCGTATGTTGAATTCATAGAATTGAGTGATGATGATTTAGATTCGGACACTACCAAATGTGCATATCTTTACCCATTTTGTCATCATAATAATTACTCGAATTTATATGAAGTAATAGCTAAATCTTATTCTGTATATACACAAACCGGAGTAGTAGATAGGCTCAATCATATATTAATAGATGATTTGAAGCAAAATTTCTGTAAGGATCCTAATTCAATTGATGTAGGCGATGTACTTACTGCACTTGAAGAAATGGAGCACACTCAAAATAATGAAGCGATAAGTGTATGGTGCCATCATACTGTTTGTTATAAAAACCTTTCAAGTAAAAATGATTTAAGCGAGAGATTAGCTGAGAAAGTAATCAAACATTATATTTCCAATGATTTGACATTGGATGTGGAAGATTTCCGCAAAACCTATCAATCACCTTATATAACACATAGACCTCTAAATGTATTAAAAGAAGAACTTGATAGGCATAATCCTAAAGCTGAAAAATTAGTGGACATTTTACTGACAAAGAAATCGAAAAAACAATTTATAAATAACAAACGCATAGCAAAAACAAAGAACCAAAATCATACTACATCAAATAATAGTGTTCGTAAAACATCCAAAAGAAGACAAAGTCGTAAAAAGTCTCCATTGAAACTTATACAATCCTTACTTCTTCCGAAGAGAAGATCTAATAGTTTCAATCCTAAAGCGCGTAATACAAAACACTTAAAAGAAAATAGCTTAATATGGGGTAAAGGAGGTTGTGCCACAATACTACTATCGTTCATAGGCATAGCATTAGTTGTTTCATTATCAATAATCTATTGGAATAAGTTCCCAGATATTGTTAAATCCATTATTAAATGGACTGGTATTTGCATTGGTGTAATTATCTTCTTTATTATCGGAGAAAAAACACATAAAGAGTATTAAATATGAATTTTTATGTATCTTATCTACACCTTATTAGTTATTGTTATCTGCTTAGCAATGGTATTTATAGCCATTACCCAGCTGAAATCGACCCGAGGATGGTGGGGCGAGTGGACGGTGCATTGCATTCTGAAGTTTCTTCCTAAAGAGTATTATGTTTACAATGATGTCAGAGTATATGTAAATGGCAGGAAATGTCAAATTGATCATCTTGTTATATCTCCTTATGGAATTTTTGTAGTAGAAACAAAGAGTTATCTTGGAGTAACCTCTGGAAGTAGTAATGACAAGAAATTGACACGCATGGTATTGGGCAAAAGGTATCTTATTGGAAATCCTTTGATTCAGAATCAGTATCATCTTGATATGCTGAGTCTGAAACTCCAGAATGTCCCAGGATTTAATGACCAATGGTTAAAATCAGTCATTGTCTTCTGCTTTGGATCAAGATTCAAACTATTCGACAAGCCGGATAATGTCATAATGTTTTATAGCCTATATCCGTATATACGAAAATACAAGAATGAAATCATATCAGATACCTCTTTAAAAGAAATAACAAGAAAACTTTTCTAAATACTCAAGCAAGAAGCAATCCGCGCCCCATCCGTCATCATCGGCGAGAAAAGCAGCGAAGCGTGGCGGTAAGCGTTGAGGTTACATCATAATAATATCCATATTTCATCTAATTGAAGAATAACACAAACAATCTAATATATGGGATTTGATAAAAAATTACTCTCCAAAGAAGGAATGAATCTTTTATGGAAACATAAAGGCTACTTGCCAACTGCTCTAAAAGCTTGGAAGCTCATTCAGAACACAGATTTCAAACCAGTTTCTAATTCGATAAACTCTAATATTCATGCAGATGATCCATTTTCCGACCCAGCAGAAAAAGATGATCTTATCAAACGTGCGGAATGGCTATGCAAAGAGGTAATTGTAGATAATCCTGATAAACTCATCGACAAGATGCCAAAGGCAATAGGCAGGATGTATCAGGGTGAGTGGGCAATTTATGCCTGTTCCATGACCGCCGTGGCTTTATGCAATCTAATACGCATTTATCCGGATTCGTTTGATAAATTTATCGGTAAAATACCTCTACTGATTGACCTTGTCAACACTCCCTCCCTCAGATATTATGATACAATAACTTGGAAAGAGGATGCAATGGAAACTATTGATGGAAATCGAAGCCATATGACTTACATCAGTATACTAGCTTGGATGATTGGTCAGTACAGATTAGCAGGAGGAAACAATCAATATGACCACCTTCATAAAAAATTGTGTGAAACTTTGAATCGGAGAATGCTTCTATCTTCAGATTTGAATCTTCCCTCATTTCCTAATGGGATGATATATTTCCCGGATATGATGTTTTCTATTCTCGCATTGAAAGATTATAGCAAACTTAATAATGGGGAATTTGATGAGATAGTCTCCCAATGGTTAGAAAAAGCCAAACACCAATGGATTGATAGCAAGACTGGCTTGCTACAGTCAACACTATCTCGCAAGAGAATCCCTGGAAGACTTAGTGGCGCATATTCAGGTTTGAATACAACATGTCTTTGCATGCTTGACAAAGATTTTGGAAGAGATCAATATGAGCGTCTGCTTGGACGGTTCGGAGTTTCATTAAAAGAAACTAATCATACTGACCTATGGGGTTATGGCATAAATGAGTATTTAAATCGTTCGCCTAAAGTATCTTTTGATATTGATGCCGGGCCAATTATCTATGGATTAAGTCCCACTGGAATAGCCTTTACACTTGGAGCATCGACAATTCTCGAAGACTGGGAATTCCGAAAAGGACTCCTCGCCACCGCAGAAGTAGCAGGAAAAACTGTGAAATATCGTCACACACACCACTACAAACTATCTGAAATCTTCCTGACCGGAGAAGCCATCACACTTGCGATGCGCACAATGAGAGACTTCTGATATTATATCTAAAAAATATCTTTAGTCAGAATTATGTGAAATCTACATTCATCTGAATTGACCAATTCCATGGCGACGCATAAAATCCTCTTTTTCTTTCCCTTCTATCATGACTTTCCCTTCAGGACGAGTAGAAGCAAGATAACGATACATTTCAGCATCATCCATTTCATTTGCCTCGTCTACCAGAAGCTGCTCAATATATTTCTTAAGGTATTTCATCAATTAAACGTGGTGTTTCATCAATTATCAGTTTTATTCTTCTTTAAATAGACTTATACTATTTAATTTTGCGATGCAAATAATTCGGCTTTCGTATGTAAATATTCTCTGCGTTCTCAGGCGATTAGAAGCAGCTTGTTTCCATTGCGAGCTTGCCCAAAATGAGTCGGCAAAGCTTCCCAGACATAGGAACTTGCGTCTTTGCGTCCTCTGCGTGAGATAATTACAAACTTGCCGAAGTTGAATAAATAAGATAAATATATGCAACTGAAAGAAGGATCTGAACTTCAGAATGGAAAATACCGTATCATCCGTGTCCTTGGACAAGGAGGATTCGGCATAACATATTTGGCTGAAAATACATTCTTTGAGAAGAAGGTAGCTATCAAGGAATTCTTTCCGAAGGATTTCTGTGGCCGTGACAACACAAGTCATCTTACTCTTGGCACCCAAAACAATGCAGAGACTGTCTCAAAACTCAAAGACCGTTTCCTGAAGGAAGCCAAGAACATCGCAAAACTCGACCATCCCGGCATCATCAAGATTCACGACATATTCGAGGAAAACAACACAGCTTACTATGTGATGGACTACATAGAAGGAGAGAATCTGAATGAGATGGTAAAGCGAAATGGACCTTTGTCGGAAGCAAAGGCCTTGGAATATATCCGCAAAGTTGGAGATGCGCTGGACTACATCCATTCCCGCAACATGACCCACTTTGACGTCAAACCTGCCAACATCATGGTTCGGAAGAAGGATGACCAACCCATCCTCATCGACTTCGGTCTATCAAAACAGTATGATGCTCATGGCGATGCCACCTCCACCCTAATGCAAGGAGTAAGCCAAGGCTACTCCCCCATCGAACTCTACAATCCCGGCAGCATCTCCTCCTTCTCCCCCCAGACTGACGTCTACTCCCTCGGAGCGACTTTGTATTATCTTTTGACTGGCAGTGTCCCCCCAGTAGCTTCGGATATCTTGGAGAATGGATTGACAATCCCTTCACACATTTCCGATGCAAACTCAAATGCGATTCAATCTGCAATGTCAGTAAGTAGATCTAAGCGTCCTCAGAATGTATGTATTCTCCTTGAGCTACTATCAAAAAGAAACAATAATTTTAATCCTAATAATCTGCAAAACGCTTCTTATAAAAGCGAAGAAACAATTTATATCAATCCCACTCGTAACGAGTCCTCTTCAATGTCTCAATTAAATGAAGAAGAAATAACCTCTTATAAAAAAGCATTAGTGTCCACTAAAAAATCATAAGAGTTCTTTGAAATTATTGAAATACAA
>CAZGGB010000139.1:0-6658 GCA_964525115.1 uncultured Sangeribacter sp.
CCTTTCCGTTGGTAAGGCGCACACGAGCCACCTTACGCATAGCCGAGTTAGGCTTCTTAGGGGTCGTGGTGTACACACGCACGCACACACCGCGACGCTGCGGACATGAATCCAAAGCCGGCGACTTGCTCTTGTCGACGAGGGCAACGCGTCCTTTTCTTACTAATTGCTGAATTGTAGGCATTTTAGTTTGTTAAAAATTAAAAAATATCTAAAATCTTATTATAATTCGACGTTTTGAGTTTTATCTTATAGGAAATTAAAGCTTTCCACAAGAAATCTCAGGAACAAATCCACATACCGCAAACCAACACTAACCGATTAATTATTAATCTGTTAGCGAAAGAATCGGGTGTTTTATGCCCTAAGACGATGCAAAGTTACAAAATTTCAACGAATTATGCAAATTTTTTTTTGAATTGAGAAATAGAGAAAATCCGCTGGATATGTAGCCAGCGGATTTTTTAGAAGGATTATTTCTTAGGTTGATGAGAATAACGATTGATTATATCGCCCCCGCTAAGACGCACATATGTGTCGAGCGCAGGCTGATCCTCTCTCAGCACTATAACCCTGGCTCCGTTTTTGCCGATATGGTTGTAGACAGTCTTGCCTCCGGAAAAGCGGCCGTAGCCAAGAAGCACATTTTTGTAATTTACTACAAAGTCGTTGTCATGATCATGTCCGCAGAATACACCTACGACATCACCCATCTCCTTAATCGAACAGAACATACCGCTGTTTAATGCCTGTAGGCATACTTTCTCCCCTTTGGTGCCTTTAATCTTACAATGTTTGTCGTCAAGTGCGTACTGAAACTCCTGAAGAGGTATGTGCATAAACATTAGAGAAGGGATAGGGACGCCTCCATTTGCAGACGTGCGTGACTGACTTTCATTCCTGTACCATCCAACTTGATCGTGTTTCAACCAAGCGTATCTTATCACATCCTCAAGTGGAGAGCGCGAATGAGAGTCCATGCAATAGAGGGAAGCAGCAGTGCGTCCGGAACCGTCGGATGCAGAAATATCTATCACATAGTCGGGTAGCGAGAGGGTGTCGGAGCGGGCCGGGTTCACACATCCAGATTTACTCTGCAGGAAATCGTAGATTTCTCCGAGCGTCATATCAAACTGCTCGTCATGGTTGCCGAAGACAAATGCCCATGGCACATTACGCTCAGCAAAGGGCTTCACAATTTCTTCAAGCGAACCGGCCACACCATCGGAATACACCATATCACCCGTTATCATTACGAGGTCGGGATGCTCAGCATCGATCACTTCAGCCATCACTTCTGTGGCTCCAAAAGACTTCTTGTTTCCGTTTTTGAAGTGTATATCGGTAAACTGGACAATCTTGAATGTTTTGTCGTGAGAAAAGCGCAATGGCGGCGTCTGAGCCGTCATCGAGCATGCGAATGAGAATGCAGCCAATGAAAGAACTACAATGCTTTTTATGATTTTTGTCATTCAATCAAGATATTATTACCTTCCACATATGAGGAAGGAGGATACATAATCAGTCGATTGACCACACGATGCGGAGTCCTATATTTCTTTCAGGACGTTCCTCTTTATAACGTCGGCGGTATGCATTACGCAACTCGTCGGCAGACTCGCTATCCCATGCACCACCGCGGCATACACGGTTTCTGGCTTCTTTGGTATCCACCGGATCTACGACATCTTCTTTCGAATATGCGTTTTTATAATCTTGACACATCTCCCACACATTGCCGCTCATATCGTAAAGCCCCAGTTCGTTGGGTTTCTTCGATTTCACCGGCTGAGGGCGTGAAGAGCTGTTGCTGTAGTTAAAGCCAAGCTCCTCCCAGTTATCACCGCCGCTGTATTTGTAGTGTTTGGTAAGATGCCCTCCGCGAGCTGCATATTCCCATTCAGCCTCCGTCGGGAGGCGGAATTTGGCCTTTATCAGCTGGTTGAGGCGAGTTAAGAATTCCGTTGCATCTTTCAAAGTAATGTTAGTCACCGGCAAAGAAGGATCTTTCACTACCGAAGGGTTGTTGCCCATGACATATTCCCAAAGTTCTTGGGTCACCTCAGTTTCACCTATATAGAAATCTTTTGAAATAGTAACCCAATGAACGGGAAGTTCATCGGTCTCAGAGCTTTCCTGTTCGGGGGTTGCCCCCATTTTGAACATACCGCCTTTCACCTTTATAATATTGAAAGTCACAGGCAAGCCGTCATAGGCGACAACTCCACCGATGGAGGCACCAGACCTGGCAGGGAGAGTCACGGGAAGTTTGTCGCCCATAGCAGTTCCAGCGGGTTTCTTTATGATATTTAGCAGATATGTAGTGTTGGACTTTACAGCCTCCGGGAAGTCATAACGCAGAGGGAGGAAGTCGGATGTTTTCACATTAAGCCAATTGGAGCCTTCCGGCATATAAATCCAGTATTCCCCGTTTTTTTCTTCTGATTTTATTATATCCCCCTCGAAAGAGGCATTCGGGACAGCCAAACCGAGACGCACCAGGGCGCACGGTTGCCCGTTGGCATCATTCACCTGATTCACCACAGCATTGAGGTCGGTAGGGTCAGCTTTAAACTCGCGCACCATCAGTTCCTGTGCCATTGCAGCGGAGCACACACCGATAATAACAAGAATAATAGCAAAAAGTCGTTTCATATTCAGATTATATTATTTAAATGATCTTAATTGTTACGGTCGAGAGTGAAAGAGGGGTTGTCGCCCGGCTCTGGGAGCTTAAAATCACAGAGAGAAAACGCTTTATCCTCCAGAGGTTGCCAAGTGCGGACATGGATCTTGGGATGATCTTCGTCGGAGAAGTCCCAAACGAGGAATACAATACCTTCGTCGCTATAACCTTTTGTGTGCCACTCTTGGCGGAGAGTTACGCCATAATAATTCGGTTTGGAAGGGTGTCTCACCACTCTATAGTCGTCAAACTTTACATTGACATATCCTTCGCGACTTTGACGATCGAACACACGCTTCAGCTTCGACAGGTATTGCTGCTTAGTTTGCTTGAGATATTCCACACGTTGTGTGTTAGCGAGGGCTACGTCGCTACGGCGTCGGTCGGTGACAACGCGACCCGTGATAATAAGAGCATCATCGCTGAAAAGATCATCAAGCATACGCATATCTTTCTGGCAATATGCATTGCAAAGTTTTTCACACCAGCCAATAATCTGCATTCTGTTGGCAGTATCGCCGAGGCGAGAGCCTTCGCGAAGAAGAGCCTGATATTGTGTATTCTCCATAGCGAAATTGAAGTCGCTGATGCTGCCGTCGAGATTAAAGTCGATCACAAGCTCCTGCGATGAAGGTCCTTGATAGGTATCATCAAGTGGCTTCATATCAACTTGGATTCCACGCACCTGATAAGATCTAAGTTTTCCGCTTGAGCTTTTCTCCTTGAGCAGATTGCCCACGAAGTCGTCTTGACAAGTGGAGTAATGCACATTTTCCCATGTCATAGCAATGGAATATTTTGCATTGGAAGTAACATTTATCCCATTGAAATTAATGTCAGAGCTCGTTGCGGCAGCTTGATTTATAGCAGCAAAAAGATTTGACACATTTTTTTCAATCTGTGTCTTAACCTGAGCATTGAGAGTTGCAGTCGAAGATGGAGAGAGCCGGAAATCAAAAACGGTAGCTTTTGCCACATAGCCGGCACACAGCATTATAATTGCAATAAAATATTTCGTTTTCACTTTACAATAATTTATTTATCAACTTTCTCAAACAAGAAAATTTGAATTAATATATATGATCTTTATTTGTCAGGTATGGAGGAGCGTATCATCTTGTCAGGGGTATAAACCAAATAGCATATTTGCCACCGTAGTTGGCAAGATGATCGTTCTGTCCGGTCACATAATTATGGCGATTGTCGTCCGTGCCTTTGCCGAGGAGAGCCAAGATAGTGCCGTCGGTATCGATTATGAGCCAGAAAGAACCCGCTGAATTAGTACAATTATTCACTGGGCCAAAATCTTTTATCTTGCCAATAGTTTTGAAGAGCGCTATAGTATAGGCAGCCTTTCGAGCATCTCCTGTCTCAATAATCTCAGCAGTCATATCAGCTATCCCGTTGCTGTCGGCTTCCGACGCTATTGCTTCAATGGGATGAGAACCAAGGGGCATTGAGGGTGCACTGTCGCCAAACATAGATTGGATAATTTTTGCTCCCATTTCCGCTTCTTTTCCTCCATCATCCTGGGTAGATTTCGTCGTGGGCCGTGTTTCCTCGACGGATGGTTGGGGAGCTCCCGAATAGAATGAAGCGATTGGGATATAACCAAAAACATATTCCATGTCGCCCCTCGTTTCCGTGATATATTTTATGGCACCGAGTTCAGCGGCTGCTACCCTTCGGTTGTTGCCCATTTCGGATAGATATTCGTTCATCAGATTGGTTAGGGTGAGACACACAATCTCACGGGCATCGGCATCTTTTTTCATTGTCGCTTCTGCAAACATATATGCTGGATCAAGCATAATCTTTTTAATTTGCTTTGCCTTATCACTGCTCTGCGCAGCAGCAGGCAACGTCAAAAAGAAAGCTGCTAATGCAATTGAGATGATTTGAAATATCTTTTTCATACGGCGGCTTTAATCTATTTTTTGAGGAGAAGGATCATCATCATATAGGTTGGCTACTTTTGCCATAGGGATAAAAGGTGTGAGGCGACCTTTAAGAGTGCCTGAAGAGACATCTTCGGTCTGAGTATCATAAGTGAGCTGTAGTAAGTGGCAATACCCCTCGTATGGATTGTCGAGCATCACATAGCATTGGGCCACCATATCATCATCAATATTTCCCACTCCGAAATAGGGTGTGCATCCCTCTTCTACGAAGTAATCTACGAGGGAACTTAGGCGTTTGCTCACTTTTGGCAGTTCGTTGTAGGCGTTGATCTTTAGATCAACATTTATATCATTTTGCAGGGCACCCGTGACGATTATATTCGACAGCGTCTCAAGTGGATGAGAATTTGAACATATAAGTGAAAACACTGAATCCTGTTCCGTTTTCCCATAGTAAGTGTTTGTGGTGAGATTATCAATCAAGTAGGTTTTCCCGGGCTTTACATAATAGTTTCGCATCATCATAGAGATGAGATCATCGCGTTTTGGCGACAATTGCTCTCTAAATGAAATGCTGTCGTTGAGGCTTTCCAAATCGGCAGCAAGAATTGATTCGTTTTCAATCATATCTCGACCCGCCAGGAGGCTATAATCCAACGGGAATTCGATGAAGTAATCGATGTTGGCGCCACGACGCCATTCAAGACAATATTTTCGGTTGTTGACAACACTTATTGTAAAAGAGAGCGTAGTGTCGGCTGCAGCCTTATGCAATCCCACCATATTGCCGTCGAGACATACCACTTTGTCTTCCCGCATCATACTGGTCTTTGAATTGCGACGCACCGATGGAATATCTGTTTCAAGTGCATATCGTTCTACAAAGTCTAAAGCCTTTCTAAAGAGGATAGCGTTTCGTAGAGTATCGCCGAAAAACTCATATCCCGCATGCACAACAATGCCATTGCGAATATCGATTCTTACCGGATGCTTACGAAAGGAAGTTGTCAAAGTTGTGTCAGAGCTTACAGAGTCGATCTGCATCTCCAAGGCATTCACGATGCTTTGAAGACGAGGTGTAAGATAATCCACACGTATGCCATACGCTGCCGGCCAAAAACAGGCCGACAGCATAAATGGCATTATTAATTTGATTATAAACTTCCCAAATGAGACTTTCATCAGTTCACACCAATGTTGAAGGTTCTTGAAGTACCGTCGAGACGATTGAGCATTCCGGAAACGAGTTTTCCGTTTTTGAACTTGCAACGTGAAATCTTGTCGCCCTTTTCAAGTTCGAGAGAAGAACCGTTATGCAGGTCAAGAGAGTAAGATTTAGTCACCACAACATCACCTTCAAGGCCATCTGGCTTGCCATTTGCAGCAGGTCCGGTATAGCGACCGTAAGGGAGAGAATAGTTGGTGAGATAGTTGGTGGGCATAACTGGTTGATCGGTTACTCCACCTTTGTCTTTATCTTTATCCTTATCCGTGTCTTCTTCCTTGACTTTGGTTTCGTCAGTAGTCTCAGTTGCAGTCTCAACTACAGTCTTGGTTGTATCCTTTAATGTGTCTGCTGGCTGCTCAACGACTGCGGCAGTGTTTCGTTCTTCAACTTTATCCTTGTCTCCTTTAGGCATGAAGATCAGGATTGCAGCAATAATGGCACCCACTACCACTACTCCAATCCCGGCATATACAGGAATCATATTTTTCTTTTTCGGAGGAGCGCATTCGTCGAGTTTTTTTCCACATTCAGGGCAAACGAACTCTTTACGGGTGGGAACCTCGATCACTTCTTTGCTTTTTCCTTTTTCGCAGTTGTCGTTCAGACATCTGCCATAGCGATAACGCATGCTATCGTTTCTTTTATCAGCCATACCTATATCAAGTAGTTAATGTATTTAAAAGATTACATATTAAAGAGAGCATCATAAAGCCGGGGGCATTGGGGGCATGCCGGGGGTTGTGCCAGGCATTGGAGGCATAGCGGGGGCAAAGAGACCCTTCATTTTCTCCACTTTCGATGCTTCCTGCCATGCAGGCATACCTTCCATCCATACCATTGTGG
>CAZGGB010000140.1:0-6589 GCA_964525115.1 uncultured Sangeribacter sp.
ATGAATACTTTGACGGAGACGAATTGCAAGCTGAGTTGCTTAAAGCCGTAGCTAAATTGCCTGAAAAGCAGCGCCTCGTCTTCAACATGCGTTATTTCGATGAAATGAAATATGAGGATATCTCCGAAATCCTCGGCACTTCTGTCGGAGCCCTGAAAGCAAGCTACCACCACGCTGTGAAAAAGATCGAAGAGATTTTCTCAGAAAACTAATTGCCAAAGCTCAATCCGGAAACAATTTTCAGAGCTAAAAATAAAGAAATGGTAGAGGAATTGGTCGACATACCTCTTTGTGCAATGTTATAATCGGAGTGTTTTATAAAACTTTATGGGCGTGAGTTTGTTGTGAAGGTATAAAAGATGCAAATCTTTCTTAATTCCAGTATAAACACACAATATCCGATAAATTATGAAAAAAATCTATCTTACGCTCATTATTGCGATAGCAGGAATCTTCAATATAAGTGCTCAGTATACAAGCATAGTGAATCAGGCAGCCAATTTGCTACAGACGGCAGTGATGGGAGGATCTCGCTACAAGGGGTATGTAGAGGCTACCTATACCGGAGGGTTCGGCAATCTCCAAGCTGACTTTGTAGGTATTAGCACCAGTCAGGGGTATCAATATAACGACTGGTTTTTTATGGGAGCAGGTATTGGAGTAGACCTTGTGTATTCCAAGACGAGCAGCGGATATAATGATTGGAATTACGATCGCCAGACTCGTACGAGTGGAGCAATGATCCCAATCTTTACCGACTTCAGATTTAATATCGGGAGTCGAACAAATGCTTCTTTCTTTGTTGATGTTAAGGCAGGTGGGTCGTTTCTTATTGGAAAGAATTATCTTGCCATCGAGAACGGATATATCAACGGATCTGAATATTTTATGCTCAGGCCATCGATAGGACTTCGTGTGCCGGTAAGCAAGACGGGAAAACGGGCGATGAATATCGGACTTACCTATCAATTGTTGACTTGCAACTATTGGTGGTACAATAATAATAACTCTGGTACGTTAAATTCATTAGGAGGCACAGTCTCTTACGAATGGTAAGGCAATAGAATACTTGATTTCAAAAGAGAATGCGCTCCTGACGTTATTAAAAGGTAACAATAGCAGATGAAACGCATTTTATTTTCAATATTGGCTTCCGGCATGTGTGCCGGGGCAATGGCGATCCCGGCAAAACCGGGTTTTGTCGCATATACACAGCCGGATGGTAGTGTTATCAATATCCGTATACTTGGCGACGAACATGGCCATATGATATATTCAGAGAGTGGAAGACTTTTGACGGAAGCTGAAGATGGTTTTCTTGAATATGCGAGCTTCGATTCAAAAGGATTTCCGATAGCTTCTGGAATTAAGGTATCTTCTGAAAATGGAACTAAATCAACATTGCAGATTCAGTCTCAAGAAAAAGTGGAGAAATGGACAGAAATGTTGAATGCTAACAAGGAGCTGCGTCTTGAAAAGATGTATTCCAAATCTTCATCGCGAAAGATCGATACTCGAAGTGATGATTCGGAAACGGATGATCGACTTGTCCCATTAAATTTTGGACGTTGCGATGTCACTTTTCCGGTGTTGGGAGAACAGAAGGGATTGGTGATTCTCGTAGAGTATGAAGATATTAGCTTCAAATATGGAGATTATGATTATTTCAATCGGATGCTTAATGAGGAAGGTTTCTCTGATAACGGTTCTTTAGGTTCGGCTCGAGATTGGTTCATATATAATTCAAATGGTCAATTCCTACCTGATTTTGATGTATATGGGCCGGTGGTATTGCCTAATAATCGTGAGTATTATGGTGGAAACGACGCCTATGGCAATGATATGAGAGCGGAAGAAATGGCAATTGATGCCTGTAATCTTCTTGATGATGAAGTGGATTTTTCTCTTTATGATAGAGATGGAGATGGCGTGATCGACAATGTTTTCATCTTTTATGCAGGAAAAGGAGAGCATGACAGCGGTTTGAAAAATGCTGTATGGCCTCATTCTTGGGATATCTCTTTAGGACATCCTGACGAAGAGTTTATTTATGATGGAGTGAAACTTGATCACTATGCGTGCACATGTGAGTATCCGAGTGGCTATAAACGTCCTGACGGAATAGGAACCTTTATTCATGAGTTCAGTCATGTGATGGGTTTGCCTGATCTTTATGTGACTACTTATACCGGTGGCTTTACCCCCGGAGCATGGAGTATAATGGATCAAGGCCCTTATAATAATGATAGGCTTACTCCTCCCAACTATTCCTCATATGAGAAATGTGCTTTAGGCTGGTTTGACTTAATGCCACTTGAGGAGGGTAGGACAGAGTTGCCAGATTTCGCAACCACAAATGTTGCATATGCTTTGCCCACCGAAAGAAAGAATGAGTTTTATTTTTTCGAGAACAGGCAGCAAATAGGCAACGACGAATTCCTTCCCGGACATGGTATGCTTGTCTGGCATGTCGATTATAAAGCAGACATTTGGAAACTTAACGCAGTAAACAATACCAAAAGCCATCAATACGTAGATCTTATTGAAGCAGATAATGTCAAGTCAGATTCTACAAGAGCAGGCGATGCTTTCCCGGGTACAAAGGGAGTTACATCATTTGGCTTTGACACGACGCCGCAGCTTGCAAGTTGGTCGAAGCAGCGATTGGCTTATGATCTTGAAGATATCACAGAGTCGGATGATGGTCTCATAATTTTCAATGCCGTTAAGAGCTCGGAGAATGCTGTTGGTTCCATTATTGCTGATGATGGTAGGCAGATATATTATGATCTCACTGGCAGAAGAGTGGCTAATCCGGGAAAAGGAATCTATATTTTGAATGGGAAAAAGGTGATTTTGTAATTAACGATAAATGATAAACGATTATCGATAAACGAAATCATACAAAAAATAATTAAAGGAATGCCCCTGCACTTCGAATGTGGATGAAGTGCAGGGGCATTTCTTTTATTGAATTCTATGAAAAGTTATTCTCCTCTGTTTTCTTTATTAAAGATGTGGCGCAAGCGTGAGAAAATTCGCTTGGAAGTAGATTCTGTCGGGACGACATTGCTGCTGTCTTTTAGACTTTCAATTGCACTCTTTTCAGCATCTGAAAGATTTTCCGGAACATAAACCATTACGTTGACAAGGATATCACCGCGAACGTGTTCATTCTGGAATGCCGGAAGACCTTTGCCACGCAGACGAAGCACCTTGCCAGGTTGTGTTCCCGGTGCGATCTTTACGCGCGCTTTGCCATCGATAAGCGGTATCTCGGCGCTTCCTCCAAGGGCTGCCGTGGGGAAGTCAAGCATTAAATTGTAGATGAGGTCATTGTCATCGCGGATAAGCTCAGAATTCTTCTCTTCTTGTATCACTATAAGAAGATCGCCATTCACTCCGCCATGACGGGGAGCATTTCCTTCGCCTTTGAGCACGAGAGTCTGACCATCTTGAACACCAGCAGGAATATGGAATTCAACGATAGTCTCTTTCTTCTCGACTCCGGTGCCATGGCAATATTGGCATTCTTCTGAGATGACCTTACCTTCACCATTACATTCTGGACACACAGACTGCACCTGTTGAGCTCCAAGGAAAGTCTGACGCATTTGAGTGACGTAGCCTGTGCCGCCACAACGCTGGCAAGTATGGAATGCAGTGCCATCTTTAGCTCCGGTACCGTTGCAATGAGAGCAAGCTACAAATTTTGGAATCTTAAGTTTTTTATCGACTCCGTTTGCAATGTCTTTTAGGCTGACCTTGACAGTAATACGAAGGTCGGTGCCTTTATTGACCGGTTTGCGAGCTCGTCCTCCTCCGCTTGAGTATCCACGATATGTTCCGGCGCCGGCAAAAGCATCTCCGAAGATATCTCCAAAGTTGGAGAATATGTCTTCCATTGAGAAGCCACCGCCACCAAATCCACTGAAGCCACCATAAGAACCACCTCCGGCCCCGCCACCGAAACCTTTGGGACCCATATCGTGGCCATAAGCGTCATAAAGCTGGCGCTTCTTGTCATCACTAAGAACATCGTAGGCCTCAGCGGCTTCCTTGAATTTCTCTTCAGCTGCCTTCTGTTCGGATTCCGGTTTATCGGAATACTTATCAGGGTGATACTGAATGGCTTTTTTTCTATATGCTTTTTTTATTTCGTCGGCTGTGGCGTTTTTCCCGACGCCAAGCACTTCATAATAATCTCTTTTTTCTGCCATGATAGTGGATCTTTAGGTGATGAGTACTGTCGGTTATTGAGCAACTGCCACTTTTGCGTGACGAAGCACTTTATCGTTGAGCATATATCCTTTCTGGACAGTGTCGAGCACCTTTCCCTTCATATCTTCTGACGGAGATGGCACTTGGGCTATTGCCTCATGAAGGTCAGAATTGAATTCTTCTCCTGTTGAATTCATCTCTTTTACTCCCATGCTTTCAAGATATTTGACGAGTTTGTTGTAGATGAGCGTCATTCCTTCGAGCACTGACTTAGCATCAGCGTCTGATTCTGCGGCCTTAAGTCCTCGCTCGAAATCGTCTACAATAGGAAGAAGACCTTTAAGGACATTTTCGCCACCATTCTTTATGATCTCTGCCTTTTCTTTGAGAGTGCGTTTGCGATAGTTGTCAAACTCGGCTGCAAGGAAAAGATACTCTTTCTTTTCCTTTTCAACTTGTGCTTGAAGATCTACAAGCTGATTTTCAAGAGTATTGACTTCCTGCTCTGCTTGAGTGTCTTCAGAGTCACCTGCATAATCTCCGTCGATAACGACGTTTTCATCCTGATTAGGATCTACGGCTTCTGCCTGATCCATCTCGTTTAAGTCTTTATTATCGTTCATAGTCTTATTTTTATTATTGTAGTAGGGGTTGAACCCTCTTCTGCGGTTATTTCTATTGTTTCTGTAGTTCATAGTATCAAATATTGTGCCAATAAAAGTTAAAATTCAATATTAGCAAGGTTATAAATATTATTTCAATAATCAAACGTTTAGAGTCCCTCTCAGGTTCATTTTATGGGTGTAATTGGAGTAATAAGGAATATAGCATGAGATGGGCTCTAAATCGGACGGAGATAATAAAAGAGATGCAGCCACCTTCACAGGCAGCTGCATCTCAATTTTTTCCATAATTCAATTTTAAACTAACCTAACATCATGAAACGATTTTCTTACTTTCTGATATGTAAACAACATATATAAAGTGAAGGTTCGCGGTGTTACAATAGTTTAATAATTGAAATATTTTTGATTTATTTTTCTTCCTTTTTAGCGGCAGTTTTTCTGCCTGGTTTCTTTTTGGGGGCTTGTTCTTCAGCTGTTTTTTCAGCTTTTGGAGCCTTTGCCTTTTTTGGAGCAGAATCTTTCTTTTCTTTGGCAGGTTCCTCCACGATGACAGCAGCGTAGTTGCTGTCTTCAGCCTCAATGATGTTCTTACGTAGAGCTTTGACCTCTTTGTTAAGCTGCTCAATTTCAGAAGACTGGTTGCGAATAGTCAGCAAAAGGGAGTTGAGCTCTTCATTGTCGACATTTTCAGGGAACTGTTCTTCTACTCTTACGAGGAAGTCAGCAAGAACGTTCATATAGTTTGTAAATGCTGAGAATGGACTATCATATGGGCTGAAAGCCGCATCTGCCTGATTGTTGGTGGCCATATAGAAGAAATGGTCGCTACCCTGGAGATATTCCCAATCTTGCTGTATTTTGCGGTCTTCTACCATTGAAACTCGTTCGGCGATTCCATAAAGCTTGTTGAGAGCTTCACGCTGCAAGTCGTTGCCTTTCCATGCAGACACATCGATACGAGTGCCATCTACATAAGAAATTGCATACGGGATAGTGATGGTATCGACAGCTTTGAGTTTGCCTACTACTTCTGATGGAGAAGTGAAGCGCACTCCATTTTCCTTGCCAAAGCGGGGAAGAGCCTTCATAAAGTCGAAGATGCCGGAACTTGCGGGAAGGAAACCTCCGAAAGTATCCATGCTGAGGAAAATGTTTACGATCTGTTCTTCTGCAGGAAGTTCTGCGATCCAGTTGACGTATTTGTCGGCAGTCAGTGGATATTCAGCCCAATCGGGATTGTTGAAATTATGGGAGATGTCTGCTGCAAGCTTATCGTTGGTGAATAGCATCTTTAGTTTAGGAGCGGTAGCAGAAGAATAGATATAGTCAGGACTCTTCCACCCAAGAATATGCTTTGCTCCTGGCACTACAACTGCTTTGTATCCCATTGCCTGTACCAGAGAAGCGATATCATCGTCGAAAATAAGCTCAGTGTTAGCAAACACCTTAGGAGTCTGGCCGAATACCATCTTAATGGTCTTCTGCTCGATTTTCACTTGACGCATGAATTCTTCCGGATCTTCAAGAGAGGCAAGGGAATGGGCAAAAGTACCACCAAGGAATTCTACACAACCCTTGTCTGAGAGTTTACGAAGCATTTCAATAACCTCGGGTTCTGATTGTTGAAGTTGCTCTATAGCAGTTCCTGAGATTGAAATAGCACACTTGAAATCCTGACCATATTCGTTTGCCATATCGAGAAGTGTTTGACACATCGGGATGTAGCTTCTTTCAGCAAGATT
>CAZGGB010000141.1:0-6533 GCA_964525115.1 uncultured Sangeribacter sp.
TCCTTGCCATATTTTGCCCAGTGTCCGGATGTCACATAGAGAGCCTTATTGCCGATATGTGGGGTGATTACCTGTAGGTAGCCATATTCTTTCTGTATCTTGCGGAGGAATTGTTCAAGGCGATCGCGAAGAGCTGCTCCCTTCGGGAGCCAGAGGGGAAGACCCTGTCCGACTCTTGGTGAGAAAGCAAAGAGCTCCATTTCTTTGCCAAGCTTACGGTGGTCGCGTTTCTTTGCCTCTTCCAGAAGGGCAAGATACTCATCAAGCATCTTTTTCTTTGGGAAAGATATGCCATAAACGCGCACGAGCTGATTTCTCTTTTCATCGCCTCTCCAGTATGCACCGGCAAGTGAAAGAATCTTCACTGCTTTTATAGGAGCTGTGCTTGGAATATGCGGACCGCGGCAGAGGTCGGTGAAGTCTCCTTGAGTATAGGTGGTGATATGTCCATCTTCAAGCTCGCTGATGAGCTCACATTTGTAGGTCTCGTTCCGATCTCCAAACATCTTGAGGGCATCAGCCTTTGAAATGTCTTTACGAACGATAGCCTCTTTGCGAGCCACGAGTTCTTGCATCTTCTTCTCAATCTTGGGGAAGTCTTCAGAGGTAATTTTATGTTCTCCCGGATCAATATCGTAGTAGAAACCGTTTTCGATTGCCGGTCCGATGCCGAATTTTACTCCGGGATAGAGTTCCTGAAGGGCTTCTGCTAAAAGGTGGGCTGAAGAATGCCAGAAAGCATGCTTGCCTTCTGGGTCGTCCCACTTGAAGAGTTCAATAGTTGCGTCCTCGTTGACAGGACGGGAGATGTCCCAATCCTGACCGTTGATTTTGGAGGCAAGCACATCCGCCGCAAAGCGTGGACTGATGCTTTCGGCTATCTGAAGAGGCGTCACTCCTGCTTCAAACTCCTTTTTCGATCCGTCTGGAAAGGTTATGGTGATCATGTTGATTTTGTTCTTTTGTTAGTTTAATACTTTGTCAATCACGCACATAAATGGTCCAAAAGCGGCAATAGACCATTTCTGGGCAAGAATTAACGCGCAAAGATACAAAAAAAATCACACATCCACAAATATTTATCCAACTTTCGGTTGCTAAAGTTGAGGGTTATGGGTTATATAGTTATTGTGTTAAATGTTTAAGAGTATATGAGGTTGTTAGTATATTGGGTTATTAGAATTTTTTATTAATTTTGCATTCGCAACTTGACGGTGTGTTAAACTTAACGATTAAACGAATAAATGATTAAACAATCATATGCATATGGTAAAAGAAGAAGTAAAAGCTCTCCTTGAAGAGTATCTGGATGCTCCAGAAGCCTGGAGCGACAATGTAATGATAGAAGTAGACCCCAAGACTCTCGACTGCCGTCTTTACGACGAAGATGACACTGATATAGAGTCTTCTGAGAAAGACTATTGGGAAGTAATGGAACTTCTGCAGATGGCATCCAACGATTCCGGTGCTTGGGAAATCGACCCGGAAGCCCTTGAAGAGCTCGCCGCAACCTACCAGTACCAATAAGTTAAAATGCCCTTGCAGTCCCAACGCTGCAAGGGCATAGTTAATGGGTGGGCGGTTTCCTAACCGCCCGGTGCCGACCTTTGGTAACCCAGAACTAATAGTGCTGTCAATTTCCGCTATGGTTTGAGTGATCTTCCCATCGTAGCGGCGCATTGAAGATAACTTATACTCAGACCGAAGTTTCTCTACAGGTCTATCGGTACGTTCATAACTCTCAATAGCTACTTTCCGATACCTTGCAGATTCCTCTACGCTATACGCTTCAAAAAAGAGGTCAGCAATCCTGTCAGCAGCCTTTCCTTGCAAATAATAATCCCCATTTCGTTTCGCGTCTTCAAACGCAATGAGGTAATGCCTCATCGCCTCACCATAATTATTCTCCTCGAAGCACACTTCTCCCATAGAGAAAACCTCCTTATACTGTGAGGTGTCTCCTCCTGAACAAGAACTGAGGAACAAGAATAAGAATCCGATCAGTAAGAATATTTGCTTCATTGCCGATGATGTTTCTGCAAATTTACTTCTTAAATCTGACACCAGCAAATTCACAAGAAATAAAATGGGATTCTCAGGGTTTAAATATCACCTGATGTTGGAAGGTCAAAGGCAAACGACGGTTCTGCGTTAGCAAACTTGCCGCTTTCATACATCATGTTGGCCACTTCCAAGCAATCACCATCAGATTCCAAAGTGGTTTGCAGCGTATACCATAAAGGCATCGACTCGATCTGATGCAGAATGATGCAGCTATGATCTTCTGCAGCCTGTTCGAGTTTCGGATAATCCGATTCAGATTTCAACTCCACATACACCAGTCCAGTGGGAGTCATAAGTTTTTCATATTCATCCTTATAGCAAGGAACTATAAATGTTTCCGACGACTCTTCTGGCAGCATCTTCATTATATCCGAAAATTTAATGGATTCATTCTGATGTATTACGGTAAGGTCATAATTGTCATCGTATAGATGCCTTACAATGCTGATTGTCGGCACTTCTTTAAAATCCTGTACAGAACTTGTAGGAGTGATGATCACGGCGTGCGAAGGATCTTTTGATATATGTATCTTCTTAGATCCGCAATAATAATAGCTTTTTTCAGCTATAGAGTAGAGGGCCGGAAGTAGCAAGCATAGAAGTACAATTATTTTTTTCATCTCACATCAATTTTTATCGTAGATATCACTGCTCCTTGTTTGTGTCACCTTACAAAATTACACTTAAATTCCAAAATATCCAAATTTTGAATACCAGTTGAATGAAAAAAAGAACTCAGAATAATCAGATACTCAATGAGCTACCTCTATTATCAACGCATGTGATCAAATATGAAAACATAATACGTTATCCCGTGATGCTATTAAATAAGCAGCACGGGATAGAACTAAATTACAACAGTAGTAGAAGTAGCTGTGATAGGAAGTTTTATTAGTTAGCGAGGTGTATTCAATACACATTGATAAGCATCTAATAGTCCATATCCATATTTTTCATTCCATGTGCCAAATTCCTTTGTGGTATTACAGCCCATATTCTCTTTTTTCTTTGTGTTCTTAGAAATGATTCCCCTTATTTTGTCAATAGACAACCGTGGGTTAATCTGAAGAATTAATGCCGCAACCCCTGCTACATGCGGACATGCCATTGATGTTCCGGTCATTTTGCCGGTCTTATTGTTTACAATTGTTGATAATATTTCGGTGCCAGGAGCGCAAACCGTCAATTCTTCTCCATAATTAGAACTCGCACGAATTGTTCCATTCTTTTGAATGTTCCCCACAGCGATTATTTCCTTTCTGTAGTTTGCGGGGAATCCGACTGTGGAAGAGTCATTCCCTGCAGCACAAACAAGTACACAACCACGCTTTCCACGTCCGTTTGCTATTGCATTGTCTATTGCAGTTTGGATCAAACAGCACGGATTTCGTTTCGACAAAGAACAGGAGATTATGTCAGCTCCATTCTTGTATGCCCAGTTAATACCTTCTGCAATTTGTTCTGCTGAATTACAGCAATCCAGATTAATACTTATTGGCATAAGCTCTACATCAGGAGCAACTCCGGTGATATCTATGTTGTTGTTTCTTTCAGCTCCTATTATCCCGGCGCAATGTGTGCCATGATCAGTAATGTCCTGTCCGTTTTGATCTTTGATGGTATATAAATTAGCTGGTGAAGTCTTAGTGTATGCATCATAGCTCTTGAAAGAGATGTTTTCAACCAAGTCATCATGAGTTACGTCTATACCATTATCTATTACTGCTACAACTATTCCTTTGCCAGTGGAATAATTCCATGCCTCGCTGACAGATATATCTATATCGTCATACTGGTCATTTAAGAGACCCCATTGATCTGACACCAATGGATCATAGGATATGGCAGCTTCAAAGGCAAACGACGGTTCTGCGTTAGCAAACTTGCCGCTTTCATACATCATGTTGGCCACTTCCAAGCAATCACCATCAGATTCCAAAGTGGTTTGCAGCGTATACCATAAAGGCATCGACTCGATCTGATGCAGAATGATGCAGCTATGATCTTCTGCAGCCTGTTCGAGTTTCGGATAATCCGATTCAGATTTCAACTCCACATACACCAGTCCAGTGGGAATCATAAGTTTTTCATATTCATCCTTATAGCAAGGAACTATAAATGTTCCAGACGATCTTTCGGGCATCATCTTCTTAATTTCCGAAAAATTTATGGATTCAATCTGATGTATTACTGTAAGGTCATAATTGTCATCGTATAGATGTCTTACTATGTTGATTGTTGGCACTTCCCTCAAATTCTGGACAGAACTTGTTGGGGTAATGATCACTGCATGCGAAGGATCTTTTGAAATTTGTATCTTCTCAGAACCGCAATAGTAATAGCTTTCTTCCGCAATAGAATAGAGATTCGGGAGTAGCAAGCTTAGAAATACAATTATTTTTTTCATCTTACATCAATTTTTAGCGCAGATATCACTGCTCCTTGTTTGTGTAGTGTTACGATAAAAAGACCCTTGCCAAAATCTTTTATACTAATATCGGAATTTGCCGGATGCTGTAATATTTTCCTGCCGGAGATATCAACAACATCGATTGTACACCCTTCTATATTACCGTCCAATCTTAGCATACCTTGCTTATATGTCATGCCGACGTATGGGTTACCCTCTAAGTTTTCATCTATTCCTGCGCTCTTGGAGTCAATTACAGGTCTGATATTCATGCCTCCTTCCTTCCATGTGGGGCCAACCTGCAGCCCGCTTGAATCAACGAAGAAACACATCGCTTTGGCCGATGGCTCAATATTCATTCCATCTTGTATATAAGTCGCATTCGTACCTGTCCAGTAATTCCCCCAGAATCCCTCCATTACAATCTCGTTGAGATCGTTGTATTCTCCTCCTGCTGGAAGAAAGATGCATTTCTCATTACGTCCGTGCACTCTGGTGCCGTTGACTTCCTCATCTGTAGTCCATTCATTCCAGCAATTCATCAAAAGTTCGTAGCACTCTTCGTGAGTGGGCATGCGCCATCCATGTCCCCACTCTTGTGCGGCTACGTCATAGATTGTGCCTGAGATGTCGTCTCCTATATCCTCAACCACAATATATCTGTGATTTTTTTCATCAGATTCGTATCCTTTGAAGAATTTATAGTTTTCCCATGAAAAGTTAGTCCTCGATTCTGTCTCTCCCCAAGCGTAAAAGTCACCTGCGTCATATGGCGAAGCACTTCCTAAGTTGCAGGTAGCCCATAATATTTTGCTGGGAAGTTTTAAGTCAACGTATTCATGTCCTCCTACCGATCCATCAGCTGTGAAATCGTAATTCTCCTCAGCGTCTTCTGCAAAGCACAAGAATGGAATCAATGCAAGGAGTCCTAAAGTTATATATTTAATGTTCATAGTTTTAACTTTAGATTGTATAGAAAATTAAAGTCAAATGTATCATCTGATAACTACTTTTTTAGTACAAGAATAATCAGATGTTTCAATGTATAATAAATATATTCCTCGGCTATTGAGGTTTAAGGAGTTTTTAGAGGCGTTGACATAATTCCCCTCAGTTTCCATGCTGCTAATTCTATTTCCCGATATATCAAACACTATTATGCGACGGATATCACTCTTAGAAGAAATTGTCAACGTTCCAGTCATCTCATTGAGAGTTAAAAGGTCATCTGTGTCCATTTTAACTGAGGGGGTAGAGGAGCTATTTTCTAATGGTTTTTGTTTGGGTTTACTAATTATTGTTTGAGGTGAACAAGTAGTTATATTGCAAGATGATTCAGGATTGGATGACCAATAACTGCTTACACTTAGTCCGGATGTTTTAAACTTGTATTGTTGCGCAAGATAAGAGTCCCCAATGGATAAGCCAAGGAAATCTCTAATGTCTGACTGTGTATCATCGTTAAATCCAACTATTCTATCCGCACCTGCTCCATGGATAAATAAAAATGGATCATCACTTTTCGAATCCTTACATTCAGTAAAGGTCTCGTAACATGTTCCGTCTGCAGGAATAGAACAACTAACATATGTAAATGACATGGGCTGATTTTCGTAATAATATGTACCATTAACATTAAGATTGAAAAGCCCCATACATCCGGTTTCTTTATGCCTAACTCTTACAAGATAGACTCCAGTCTTAGGTATTTTTTCATGGATTGTAGCAATTTGCGTAGAAGAATTCTTTGACTGACTTGAAATTCCTTTCCAATTCAACCCCTGCATTTCTTCTGATGTTGCCATTTTGTAGTGATAATAACTCTTCAATTTATACCGGTCTAATACCGCTGGTCCAGGTGGTGTAATTTGTGTTATCGAGTCGAAACTATTATAATCAGTCTGGTCGCTTTTAACGACATCCGATTGAGGATTAATAATTAGGTTAGATTGTGTTCCAAAAAATACCATGTCTATATTATGTTCTTCAGAACTTGAAGTAGTCATAAAGATATCTTGTCCCTTGGTAAAATTGAACAGCTTAAAAAATGTGTATTTTA
>CAZGGB010000142.1:0-6510 GCA_964525115.1 uncultured Sangeribacter sp.
TAGAAGCTAAACAAAAGGCAATTCAAGAGAGTATTGAAAGAGGAAACCCAGTTGACGATATTAAATCTGCTGGTGGTTCTATATATGTCGCAATAAAACGTATCCTTGCATTGTCTCAATGTGGTAATACGCAAGAGCCCTTTATGCGAGACACTTTAGCTCCACTCATAACTCCAGACACCCAAGTATTCAAGGAATTGGAAAATAATATATTCCACTGATTTATCAAGATTAATCAGTGGAAAGTAATCAAAAAAGTTCCGAGATGGATACAAACAACGACATATACCGCCGGATTCATTTTGCTGTAATGGCGATTGAGAGCGGTGCGCGCAAATTAGGCATCTCCGGTAAGGAGATGCACGACCGATTGAGTAAACAAGGCTTAATCCAAAACAGGCTTATAAAAAGGTATGAGGAACTTCATACGCAAAGCCTTGATTGGGTTTCCGACGACATTAGCGAGACACTTCTAAACTGGGAGGCTGGATTATGATAACACCCTTATGAGGAGCAAGATGATTATGATATCATAGCTGATTAAATTATGGATAGCGGACAGATAATACTTTTTTAGACACAGGGAGGCGAGACGAAGATTGAAGTTCGACTTGCCAATGAATCTGTGTGGCTTACCGCCGACCAAATGGCGGAGCTTTTTCAACGCGACCGTTATTAATTACAACATTAAAAGAATATGACAGACAAAATCAAGGATATATCAGCAATCGTTCCACAATCTGAGTATGATGCTCTCATCGGGAGAATTGACAATTTATGGTCGCAAGCGAAAAACCGTGCAGTCGAGGCTATCAATACAGAACTGCTCGAAGCAAACTGGCTGACAGGACAGTATATTGTCGAGTTCGAGCAAAAGGGTCACATTCGAGCTGAGTATGGAAAATTTCTCATAACTCGTCTGGCAAAAGACTTGACAATAAGGAGAGGAAAAGGTTTTAGTCGGTCTAACCTTATATATATGAGGAAGTTCTATCTTTTCTTTCCAAAAGGTGTGACAGTGTCACACCTTTTGAGCTGGAGTCATTACTATGAACTTCTAAAATGTGAGGATGAAATGGAACGACAATTTTATTATCAAGAGGCTGTCAACCAAAAATGGAAAGTCAGAGAGCTGCGCCGTCAGATTAAATCCTCGCTTTTCCAACGTCTTGCACTCAGCACCGACAAGAAGGGTGTTCTTGCACTTGCCCATCAAGGTCACCCCATTCAGACTCCCGGATTAAATCCTCGAAGAATTAATAGAGGAGCTCAGGGAGAACCAATGACAGGAAAAATTTCAGTCCGTGAGCAAGACTCCTGAACTAAAAAAATACTTTCCAGTTGTTGCTAAATATGCAACAACTGAAGAGTGGATCCGGAGCTACTCTCTAATGCGATCAATGCTTATTGGCTTGCGGAGAATATTTGATTTTTTCAACCAAAATTCCATGTCAAGTAAATCCCATTGTATCGTAGCCATTCAACAATCGACATGTGCTTTATGCCTAAGAAATCACATACTGCTGGTAGTTTTTTGAAAAGTTTCCCATCATTACTTAAAGGCGTTTCTTCTGTAATGATGACAGGATCTGATGCGGAATTATTCATTGCATATAAAACCATCTTCATATCTCCTGTTTGCATATACGCTTCTTTCTGTATAGCATATTGCTCTTCAGTCAGTCGTTTCTTTTGAAGAGAAACGCATAAGTTATTATCCAGTTGATTACTAAATTTCTTAGGAGCAGGAGGTAGCAATACATCATCTTTTATACACAAACTTGAATCATCCAGAAATTTCATTGATTCCAGCACAACTCCTTTCTGGGTCCTCGAAGCTTCTGATTTTATTGTATTTAGCAAAATTAGCTCTCCACTTCTAAATTTTGATTCAAGGAAGCGTAATATATCACCTTCATCTTTCAATGAGAGATAGTAGCGGGTGATTGCCAATAATGAACTGGTGTCTATAATTCCTAACATAAATATTTCTCTAATTTATTTTTAGGAATTCTGAGTTTTTCACAAAAGACCGATTCCGAAACCAATCCATTGTAATATGCATATTGCATAGTCTCCAAATACAAAGGAGATATGATAGGTTTAGGAGAACGAGGAGCAGCTGACTTATTGACTAATTCCTTTTTCATTTCTTGTTGTTTAGCCTCATTCTCATCCTCCAGTTGCTTTATGATGTAGTGATACTTAGGCATCGGCATCCTATTCTCGTATGCCATCTTTGTATACCATGCCATCCTGCTAATATGCGTAGCTGAAGACAATCTATCTATCGCATCATTTAAATCTTCTGAATAGCCATGATAATTATCCAGTTCGTCTACTGACTTTCCAGCAATAAGATAAAAAGCAAAATCATTGCACCATCTTTCAACTTTGTTATCTTTACGTTTTTTGTCAACACGCGACATATCCAAGGACTCCACGTCCTCTACTCCAAGAAGATAATGTCCAATCTCATGTGCCAGAGTAAATATTTCTCGTTTGTATGATTTCTGGCGCTTTAACACTATCACGTTAGGATCTAAATAAAATCCGTCGATAGTTGATTTTTCTCGCTTATTCCAAGTCTCTACAAATTCAAACACATACACATTCAGACTGGCAAGATTCTTAATTATTTCTTGAAGAAATTTCTTGTGATTTTTTATATCCTTCTCCGGCAATAAATGGCATCTTACCGAATCGGCTACCACACGAGGAGCATCATTGACAGATGCGGTCCCTTTAAAATCATATTCTTTACTCTCCGTATCAGTCAATGCCCTGTATCCATCCAACAATGTCTTCAAAGATTCAAATGAATCAACAATGCGTTTGTCTTCTATATTCAATGAGGAATGGAACCTCTTCTTTCGGAATAATACTTTAGAATTTCTGTCAGTTGGCAATGAGGAAAAATCAAGATAATACGGCAATCCTTTGCGAAATATTTCATCTATACGTTTCAATATAGACACCTTTATTTCTGGACCTTTTATATCCTCTGACGTCAACTTTTTTACCCTTCCCTTATTGAGGTGTGACAACAACTGCTGTTTGCTCAGCCCATAAAGAGAAAGCAAATAGTCAAGTCTCTGCTGATTATATTCTGTCGTTGTCAATGGGAAAGTGATTAAGTCTACCTCTATTGTATTAATAAAACAAAAAGGTGATCTAACAATCTTTTCAAAAAGAGTTAAATCACCATAAATGGTGCCCAGAACAGGACTCGAACCTGCACGTCTCTCAACACTCGCACCTGAAACGAGCGCGTCTACCATTCCGCCACCTGGGCATTGCGATTGCAAAATTAAGTATTTTTTTTTACTCTCGCAAATATTTGTAGACATTTTTTATTTTTCTTGCTATTCCTTCTGAATATGTATGATATTGTGTAATTTTTCACGTTATAATTATTGAAGCTGTCTTATGTCTTAAAGGAGCTCACAAAATTAAACGATACATAGTTGATGGAAATACTCGATACTCTTAATGATTGGCTTTGGAGCTATCTGCTGATCGGACTGCTGCTTATTGCGGCTGTGTGGTTTACTGTCAAAAGCCGTGGGGTGCAGTTCCGGATGTTTGGGGAAATGTGCCGTCTGCTGGCAGCATCAGGCAAAAAGGAGGGTGACGGCAAGAAAGATTCCCACCATACGGTCAGTTCGTTTCAGGCTTTCGCAGTGTCAATTGCCTCTCGTGTTGGCACAGGCAACCTTGCCGGGGTTGCAACTGCAATCGCTATCGGTGGAGCAGGCTCGATATTCTGGATGTGGATTATCGCCCTGTTAGGATCGGCTTCAGCTTTCGTGGAATCAACACTTGCCCAGCTATATAAAGTAAAGGGAGAGAATTCTTTCAAAGGTGGTCCGGCATATTATATTCAAAAGGGTCTTGGTAAAAGATGGTGGGCTATCATATTCGCAGTTCTCATAACCATCACCTTCGGACTCGCTTTCAATTCAGTTCAAGCAAACACTATGACGGCAGCCGCGAAAGTGTCATTTGGTTGGGACCCGCTGATTGTCGGGATAGCTGTCACTATAGCTTCAATGCTGGTGATCTTCGGAGGCATACAAAGAATCTCACGTTTCAGCGAAATTGTAGTGCCAGTAATGGCGATAGCCTATATTCTTCTTGCCATCGTCATCCTGATAATGAACGCTACAAGGATTCCTGAAATGCTCTCCCATATCGTCAGCGAGGCTTTCACAGGTAGTGCGGCTCTTGGAGGTGGAGTTGGAAGTGCAATCATGATGGGTATCAAGCGCGGACTTTTCAGCAATGAAGCTGGAGAAGGTTCGGCACCAAACGTTGCAGCTACAGCTTCTGTCAGCCATCCCGTAAAACAGGGACTTCTTCAGACCCTCGCAGTCTTCACCGACACTCTTCTGATATGCACTTGCACGGCAATCATCATACTTCTGAGCGGAATATACGAAAACGGACAAAGTGGCATTGCCCTCACCCAGTCTGCCCTCGAATCGGAAGTGGGAAGCATAGGAAGCACATTTGTAGCTGTGGCTGTTTTCTTCTTCGCTTTTACAAGTATTGTCTCCAACTACTATTATGGCGAAACCAACCTGCAATTTATCAGCGACAAAAGTTGGCCTATTACCACTTACCGTGTTATTGTCGGAGGCATGGTAATGGTCGGTTCGCTTACATCCCTTGAATTCGTATGGGGTCTGGCAGACATATTTATGGGCCTTATGACTCTATGCAACCTCCTTGCGATATTCCTCCTCGGAAAATATGCCATGCGCCTCCTTAAAGATTACCAACGTCAGCTCCGCGAAGGCAAAAATCCCCAGTATCACCGCTCTACCATCCCTGAGATAGAAGACGAAACCAAATGCTGGCCAGAGTAGTTAGCGCACTCCGTGCGCGTCAACGCGCGTCATTTTGACTAAATTTGTCATTGAAAAGCGACTTCCTTAAAGGCATACGTGCGGAGTGAACCATCAGCAAGCCGAAGCGAAATAGGGCCATGCATGGCAATTGCATCAATCCTCGCCATAAAGTTTTCTCCGGTAACAGCGTCAATAAATGGGTGAAACAGACCATCCCCTCTCCACAACTTGCCCATAAATTCCTTATGCAAGACTAAGCGGGATTCCTCCGTTCGGATCAATTCAAGCCGATATTCCATTATCGAAGCAATTTCTTTTTCCATATGCGGAAGGTCGCACTCCTCCCCTATTATCTGCAACATCGACACAGGATTCGGTGCGTCGCTGAGAAATTCCTTTTGGTTGACATTAATCCCGACCCCGATCACAGAATAAGACACGAAGCCACCCATGATTGAATGCCGTATCAATATTCCGCATATTTTATGGTCGCTGACGTAGATATCGTTGGGCCATTTCACCTTGGCTTCAATCCCATGCGCAGCAAGGAAATCTACTACAGCAAGAGCAACAGCTTCCGACATTGCAAACTGTGCCATCGGAGGAAGCTGGAATGGACGATAAAATATGGAAAAAGTCAAGTTCTTTCCAGGTTCAGCTTCCCACGAATTGCCTCGCTGACCTTGCCCCGCCGTCTGTGTATGCGCAAACACCATTACCGGAGCCTTCAAATTCGAAGCCTCACGCATTATATAAGAATTGGTGGAATCCACCTCTTCAAGATGAATAATTTTCATATTAATTTTAATCGGACGCACAAGCCGTGAGTCAATACAAGGTCAATTAAAGGTTATTCGTCTCGAATGGTCAGGTTGCTCTTCTATCTCCACAAAAAGAGTGTCATCGGGAAGAATGTCCTCAATATTTTCTGTCCATTCCATAAGGCAGAGATTGCCGCTATCCCAATAGTCTTCAATTCCAATATCAAATGCTTCTGCCGATGATTCAAGCCTATAGAAATCGAAATGATATACGGTCTGTCCGGTTTCGGAAGAGTGATACTCGTTAGCAATGGCAAAAGTAGGAGAAGAAGCTTCATCATCCATCTTTAGCTGACGCATCATCTCTGCCACCAAAGTCGTCTTTCCTGCCCCCATCTTGCCTCGAAGGGCTATAATACGTCGATCGCCGATCGCCTCTATCAGTTGGGCAGCCCCACGAGGAATATCTTCAACATCCTTTATAGTAATTTCCATACTTTCAATTCAATTTTTATAAGATTTAAAATTCTTATAAGATTTATAACACTTATATCTTTAATAACAATTTTGGGTTGATTGTTATAAAAATATAGGAATTTCAATCCACAAATGCCCAACGAAAGCAATATTAACCGGGAAAATTGAGTGGATATGGAATTTTTTCGTTAAATTTGCAAGTTGATAAAGATATAACTAAATAGAAAACTCAATATAATGGCAAATCAGGAACTGAGCGAACAGGAAATCGTAAGACGCAACAGTATGCAGGCCCTCCGCGACCGCGGAATTGAGCCTTATCCCGCAGCAGAATACGTTGTGACAGGTCACAGCGAGGAAATCAAGGAAAATTTCAAGGACGATGACCCGGAACGCCGCGAAGTATGCGTGGCTGGCCG
>CAZGGB010000143.1:0-6260 GCA_964525115.1 uncultured Sangeribacter sp.
TCCGGCGTGACAGGCCGGCATTCTAACCAGCTGAACTACCGCACCAAGTTTCCTCGTTGGGGAGTTGCTTTCGGGTTTTATTTCCCGATTGCGAGTGCAAAGTTACAATTTTTTTTCTGACCGTGCAAATTTTTTTTGATAAAAATTTACATGGTTAATTGAGAATTGAGAATTGAGAATTGAGAATTAGTTGTTAATAAGACAGATATGGAGTAAGGGAATTAATGAAAAAGTCGTGGAGATTGAGGGTAATAGTGGAGGATGATTGGGCGGCTACTACACCTGCTCCGGTAGAGACGTTGCTGTAGCCCCACATTGGCTCGGCGAGACCGAAGTCGCTGATTTCTCCCAGGATGCTTTCGTCTGTTTGCCAGCAATAGTTCATCCAGTTATAGTAGCTTTCAGAAATCGAATAGAGCGTAAAGGTTACTCCACAGTTCAAGAGTTCAGGATTTCTGTCCCATTGATTAATTTCTAAACTGCAATTATCAAAACCTAAGTGCAGGTCTTGAGTATCTCCTTTGAATTGGCGGTTGCTGAAGAACAAGTTTTCGTTAATGTATACTTCCCCCATAATTTCTTCGAATGCGCTGATGAATTCTGTGAAGAATGAATCTTTGACATAGAAACTCCCTACAAAATATCTCAAACTGACTGTTGATGTCTGGAAATAGCTTTCCTCATTCTCTTCGTCGTCATCGGGATCTCCATATAGACCAAGAAGTGGTGAGAATGTGTTGAAAATCAACTTATAATATCGTTTGCAAGTGTTGTCGTTAGGAAGTGTGATTGTGATGGGAAGATTAAACCTGAGATCAACTGATAAGCCCCATTCTTCGCGGTCATAAAACCAAGAGCCTGTTATCTCAGGAGTGAAATCAATGTATTCCATTGGAGTGGCTACTGGCACAACTACTTCTGCTTCAGCAAATCCGTAGGTATTGCTATAAGCTTCGATCCTCACAGTATCCCCTTCAAGTGGAAGATATTCAGAGTCGGTCAGAACTCCATTGGCATAAATGCGTACTTCCGCATCCTTAACAGAATGATCTTTCTCTCCTTCTTCATCTGTAAAGAGCCATGTGCGAGTGACTGATACTTCAATAGGTTCGCCGGCTGTGATCAGAGAGTTTAGGCAAAGAACAGGTTCGGTATCTATTAGGGGGTCAAAGGTTTCATTGCATCCTGCCAGAAGCAATGGGATAACTGGAGTAATTATTTTTTTTAGAATATCCATGTGTATGAAACTGAGGGTATAATTGGTATTAATTTGAGCTTTTGAAATTTAGGTTTTCCCCAGACTTGCTGCCATAAGCCATCTTCGTTTTCCACCCATTCACCGTTCTCTTCATATCCTTTCCTGATTGCAATTGTGTTCATATTGCAATAGGCATTGTAGAGGCTGAAAGTCCAGTATCCACGACGGTTCTTGACGTTGCAAGCAAGATCCAGACGGTGGTAGAATGGAAGTTGGTAGTTATTGATTTTGGCTTTGAGAGGGGCTATGGAAAAATTGGGAGCTTGAAACATCTGAGGGAGTAGAGTGAAGTGATTACCGGAATGTCCTGTCCAAAGAGCGTTGAGTGAAACTTTCTCGCTGATATCCCAGTTTGCGAACGCTTTGATTGTATGGCGATGGTCGAAGCGTGCAGGATAGGGTTTACCTCCATTTCTGTCGGCAAACTGGCGGTCGGACCATGCCAACGAATAACTTAGATGCCCGGTGATTTTCCCGGTCTTTTTCTCTACCATTATATCGATACCTTTAGCCGTACCTTTGCCGGAAGTAAGACGGTCGCTCCATGAATTAGAAGGCACACCTAAGTAAGATTCATCGCGAAAATCCATGAGATTGTGCATAAACTTGTAGTAGCCTTCTACTGTGATGGCATAATCCCCGTTCTTGGTTTGCCAATATCCTCCGATTCCTATTTTGTCGGCAGTCATTGGCTTGAGGTTTCCGATAGCTGGAACCCATTTGTCGCAAGGAAGGGAAAGGTAGGTTTCGTCCATTCTGTGGACATATTGCACCGTACGGCTATAAGCGGCTTTTATTGCCCAAGAAGAGGAAGGAGTATAGCCGAAGGAGAATCTTGGGGAAATGCCCCATTTTGTTTTTCCTTCTATATTGAATAGAGATGCATGCAAGCCTCCTTCAGCATGTAACTTATCGGATATCTTCCAGTCATCCTCCAAGTATGCTTCCACTTCATTTGCTCCGATGTATTGTCCGGGAATTTTGCTGAATATGGTGGTGTCGTTGTAAGTGTTTTCTTTTTGCATACGGTCAGGGAGAAAAGATTGTCTTGCATATGAGGCTCCGAATCTGACCGTTGAGTTGTCGGATAGTTGCCAGATGAAGTCCCCCCGGGCTCTAAGTGTATTGATCAAATTGGTGCTTTTTAATTTGTCACGTTGGTAGAGGGAATCATTGGCATAATATGCCTTATCAATGAAATCATAACCCATAAGAGAAAAGTATCTTGTAAATGTCACCGAAAATTCACTTGATAAATTATCACTGAATTTATGGTCGACGCCTCCTTGGATAAGTAAATTTCCCCAGTTGAAGTGATGGTCTTCTTTATAATATATGTCTTGTTTTTTTTCTCCATCTTTGGTAACGACTTTTAAATAGTCATCACCATAATAGGCGTTGATAAAAGCTCTTGTACGGTCAGAGAATCTGTGCTCAATTTTTGCATTGAAGTCCATGAAATGGTAGCGGAAAGATGTTTTGTCTTCAGTTTTCTTACTGTTGACAATCGCCATAATTGGAACAGTCAATACATCAAGCCATGAGCGTCGTAGGCCTACGAGATAGGTGGTTTTGCTTCCGATGGGTCCGGATATATTGAAAGCTCCCGCGGTCAGACCGAGTCTTGCCGAACCGTGGTGGCCGTCACGGTTGCCGTTTTTTAGTCTTACATCAAGGAAAGAGGAGAGTCGTCCGTCATATCTTGCAGGAACGGATGTACGGTAGAAATCACTTTGCTTTACAATGTCGGTATTGAAAGGGGAAAAGAGACCGGCAAAATGTTCCACCTGATAAAGCGGTACATTGTCGAGCATATACATGTTTTCGTCGGCATTGCCTCCATGTACGTTCATTCCTGCAATTCCGGCAGTTGATTCCGTAACGCCTGGTAGTATCTGTACAGCTTTGATCAAGTCAGGCTCACCAAATAGGGCAGGGGTATTCTTGATGTTGGATGCACTCAGTGTGCTTACACCGAGTTTTGCCGTTTCGAGAGGATGGTTTTCTGATTGTGATACCACATCCAAAGGCTCCAGCATTGTAATCTTTACGCTGTCAGAAATGTGAATCTGCGAGTTGGCCTGTTTTTTTGGTGTTGATATTTTCTTAGGAGGTTCTGGACTTTTTTTCTTTTTCAAGATTACATTTTTCCCTTTCATCTCATATTTGATATCGGAGCCACGGAATATATCGTCGAGAACCTTCTTGAGAGGTTTTTTTGTCACATCTACGGTGATTTTCAGATCTTTTAATAAATCTGAGGAATAGACGAAATTTTTATCTGTTTGCTCCATAATGCTTCGGAACACTTCGGAAGCAGGACGGTTTACTGCTCGGATTGTGACGTTCTGTGCCACTGCACCGAAGGCATATATGATAAATATTGTCAATAAAATAGTCTTTTTCATCATTCCAGTATAAACATTTCGGTGTCAAGAATATCGTTGATAGTATCCACGAGGTCTAAGGCGGATCCTTCGTAGTGAAGCGAGAGAGAGTATTCTTCCGCATTATCCGGGAGATTTGCTACATCCACACCATAGACCTCCTTGATTTTTGCCACGACTACAGGAAGGGGTGCGTCTTCAAAATCTATTGCACGAACAATATGTGCAGCTGGAAGAGAAGGCTGCTGTATATGCTGCATTTCTATAGGGTGATTGACGAAATACGTGTGATGCACGAAGAGAGCTGCCGAAGCAGTGAGTATTGCAGCTCCTATACATGCAGCCGCTATGCGAGAACGTGTCCACCAGCGAGCTGCCGCCGGGCGAATGCGCTTGAGTGCAGGCTCAACTACAAATAGTCCTTTTTTGTAGTGGCGGGCGATGAAATTTATGTCTTTATTGTTTTCCATTTTGGGAATTGTATTAATGTCAAATTGGTTGAGATTAAAAGTCGATTCCAAGGCGGAAAGTGAAGGAGGATTGGGTGAAGTTGTAGCGTTCGCCTGAAGGGACCCACCAGAGATAACCGTCAGTAGTGGTGACTTCCTTTAATTTGTCATATCTGAAAGCATCGAGAGTATATCCGACTCCGACGTTGATGCCGACTTTTCTGCCCCAGTTGAAGCGGTAGCCTATAGAAGGGGAAAAATAGACTGTGCCGTTGGAAGTAGCGTTCACGCCTAACCGAACATCTGCAAAAGGAGTGAATTTGCCTAGTTGCAAGTCGGTGCGGACATCGGCGAATAGTGACAGAAAGTAGTTGTCTGTGTCAAAGTGGAGATGATTGTGAGGTTTCCCATTTTGGTCCCAGGTATAGTAGCAACCGTCATCGAGTGTATAGTCTATCCCGACACCGGCGAAAAGCCAATGGTTGAATTGATAGCCATGGGATGTTGAGATTCCGGTGGCGAAACAAGTGTTGTGCTTAAAGGAATTCTCCCATCGATAGATGCGGTTGGTCCAATCTACAAAACCGCGGTAGCCCCGTTCAGGTTGCCTCCCGAAGGTGCAAATTGCAGTAAGCAAAATGGCAAATGATGCGATGAATAGTCTTTTCATAAGCGTCTAAATTAATTTCTTTTGCACTATAGACGCAAGAATCCCCAAAAGGTCCTATCCTGCTTAGAAAAAAATTAGAGGAAGGGGAGGAAGAATGGTTTATGGCCAGAAGAAAGTGAGTCGCGGAGGCGAGCAAAGGCTTTGGTCATCTGGTTTTTGACGGTCTTTATTGAAATTCCCATCTGGTCGGCTATCTCTTCGTTGGATAGGCCGTCGCGTTTGCTGAGGAGGAATATTTCGCGGCATTTGTCGGGCAATTGGTCGATTGCTATCCAGATGCGGGCATCGCGTTCGGACGTGTCGACAGCCTCTTCGTCTGCTTCCGGCACGAATTCGAGACCGACCATTTCTTTACGGTTGCGGATATAAGATATGCATGCGTTATACACCATGCGATACATATAGGATTTGAAATCTACAAACTCTTTTCCCTCTTCGATAAGTTGCCACGCTTTCATGAAGGTATCTTCCACGATGTCTTCCGCACTCTGGGCATCATTAAGGATGCGGAGCGCGTACATACCTAATGGAAGATACAACTTCCGGAAAAAACTATCGAATTCTTTGCCTGTCATTATTTATATAACGTTTTTAATGGCATTTTCGTAACTTCTTTGCTTTTATTTGTTCTATAAAAAAGAATTGTTAGAAATGAAAGAAGTATTGGAATTTTTAAAACAGTTGGCGGCTAACAATAACCGCGACTGGTTTAACGAGCATAAAGATGAATATGTGAAGGTTAAGGCTCAGGTGGATGTTTTTACTCAGCAACTGATTGATGCGCTGACGGAGATTGAACCTGAGGCGGCAATGCTGACACCCTCCGATTGCCTTTACAGAATCTATCGTGACACTCGTTTTTCGCCAGATAAGACTCCCTATAAGGATCATATTGGCATATATATCAATCCGAGAGGGGGAAAGAAGAGTGAATTTTGTGGCTATTATGTACATTTGCAGCCGGGTGAATGCCTCGTTGGAGGGGGTGCATGGTTTCCGGAAGCTCCTCTGCTGAAGGAATATCGCAGTGAGATCTACAACAATATTGATGAATATCTGGAAATAATACAGAATCCTGAATTTGCAAAGCATTATGAGCCATATTGGCAGGAACCGCTGAAAACTGCACCAAAGGGCTTTCCGAAAGATTGGGAATACATCGATCTGCTGAAACCGAAGAGCTTTGTGTATGCCGCCACTCTTACGGATAGAGATATAGAATCAAATAATATTGTCAAGAAGCTCTTAAATCTCTTCCGCATACTAAAGCCCTACGATGATTTCTTCAACTTTACTCTCGAAGAACATCCTGAATTAGCGGTTCGCACTCCCAAAAGAAGATAAATAAATGTAAAAAAGTGCTAAAAATGAGGGGTGGAATGTAACTTTATTCGATTTGTGATGTCTTAAAGTTAAAGCATAATGAATTGTTAGAAATATTAAGGGGCAGCACCAAACTTCCGTGGATAAACCATAGGCATGAGTAATAAAAAGGG
>CAZGGB010000144.1:0-6173 GCA_964525115.1 uncultured Sangeribacter sp.
ACACTTTTGGGGACACCTTTTTCAGATTTTGCAGGTCTGTGAATGAGCCGTTTGTGTCGGACCAGGCTGTAAGAGTGTCCGATATTTCGGACACCTTTGCCGTCACCGTTATCGCCACAATGTCCGCCACAAATTCAGACAAAGATTGACAGGTATTTCCCCCCTTCTTCCTGAGTGGCGGAATGATTGAAAAAACGGCTGTTTTCTCCTCCAAAAATGTGACCCCATTTTTCCTATTCAAGCAGTTTCAGACACCCAAAATCAGATGTTAGAGGCTCTTATCAAGTGTTAAATATTGTAAATTGATTGCTATTTTAATTAAAAAGCCTTAAATTTGCGCTCTAAAATGACTGATCCGCGAGAACATTGAAATGATAGCGATTTTTTCAGTTTCAACAATGGTACAAAGTTGTGGTACATTCAACTTCAAACCTTGTTTGTAAGATACTGAAAATCATAAATTTATATCATATTTACAATGCGGCCGCGGATCACCCAAAAGAATCAAACTATTCAGTTTGGTTCTTTTTTTGTATATACCCACCAACCAAACCGCAATTTTTTGTAAAATCATCAATTATAATCGCAAAAATTTGTACCTTCGCAGCCTCTTAATCGCAATTTTTTGTAATGGCAGTTATAGCGGATACCCCGAATAAGATTATATTCCATCTCGTCTAACCTTCCCAATTTTATCCAACCCTCCTACCCTACTGGATAAAAAACATACTTTTTTATCCAATACAGTGATTTTATTGGATAAAATCACAATAATATCATCTCTAGCGCCCGTCACCTCCTGCTTTGCTGCTTCCATGCCCTCAGCGACTATCGGCACACCCGGCTCTGGTGAGCAGACCGGACATCAGCCGACAATCGGAGTCGGAGGCATCTTCCATAATTGATCCTATTTGAGAATGTCAGAACTGCGGGTCCATACTTGTTTGGAGTTGGCCATGGCAGGTGTATTCTGAGCCATTACACCTACAAGCGGATGAGGGACGTAACACTCTTCTAAATACTCTATTTCTTCCGGGGTAAGCTCAAGATCGACAGCCTTTATCATTCCGTCAAGATGATGCTTCTTGGTGGCACCCACGACAGGTGCAGTCACTTTAGTCAAAAGCCATGCTAATGCAATCTCCGTCATGGATAAACCTCGCCTGTCAGTTATTTCTATCACCCGGCGTATTATCACCTCATCCTGCTTTGCGGATGCATCATATTTCAGTCGGGCATAACTGTCCTCTTCAAGTCGCTTTGAATCTTCTCCCGGTCGTTTTGAGAGGCGCCCGCTTGCAAGCGCACTGTAAGGCGTCATCGCAATATTTTCCTCCGTACACAACGGTTTCATCTCACGTTCCTCTTCACGGAATAGGAGATTGTAGTGTCCCTGAACGGAAACAAACTTAGTCAGATTTTCATACTCTGCTATAGTGTTGGCTTTGGCAAGCTGCCATGCAAAACAATTGGAGATTCCGATATACCTCGCTTTCCCACTTTTCACGATGTCGTGAAGTGTGCGCATCACCTCGTGAATGGGAGTGTTGTAGTCCCACATATGATATATATAGAGATCCACATAGTCCATACCGAGATGACGGAGACTCGCATCAATACTCATCTCAATGTGCTGTCGACCGGAAATACCGTTCGCTATATCCTCTTGCGAACGTGGGAGGAACTTGGTGGCAACCACCACATCCTCACGCTTTGCGAAGTCGCGCAAAGCACGTCCTACATACTGCTCACTGGTGCCGTTCTGATAACCTATAGCAGTGTCGAAGAAATTAAAGCCACCCTCGAGAGCGGCTTTAATTATATCGCGTGTTTCCGATTCTCCGATCGTCCATGAGTGCTGCCCGTTGGTCGGATCGCCGAATCCCATGCAGCCTAAGCAGATACGGGACACCGAAAGATCTGAGTTCCCTAATTTTGTATATTTCATATCTTTTATTTAATCTTGTTAATTATTTTACTGTCGGGATTCAGTGGGTTTTGGTCGCACAGTTCAAGCGACTTCACCATATGGAGAGTGCCTTGTTTATATTTCTGAAAATGTGGAGAGGCGATGTGCGATTTATAGGCATCCTGACTTACATATGTCTCCAAGATGGTTATGAGACAAGGATTGTTCTTATCAGCAACGGCATACATGGTCAACACACCGGGCTCTGTACGCAGAGACGTAGCACCAACCTCGGTAGCCATTTTCATGTATTCATCCAGATACTGTGGATATACCTCAATCCGCGACAATCTGACAATACCGTCTTCCGCCATCGGCAGTTTCTTGCATTGCGGTTCGGGAATTGACATATCGGAAGAACTATCCTTCAATCCGAAAAGAGCCATAGCATTGCCACTCAATATTTGCTCCTTATAGGGAGAAAGTCGCTCATTGTCATCTATTGATTTAATCAGATTTTCATAGACTTTCTGCAACGCTTTTGCAGGAACGAAGCTATAGTCAGAGACATACAGAATATGCGTCGGATCGGTAATCGTCAACAGTTCGCATCTGTTTTGTGCCATACTTACAATACTTATGCAAGAAAATATTATAAATTTAATTAAACGACATGTTCTCATATTAATGCTATTTCAGTAATGCAAAATTACTATCTAAAATTTCCATTGGCGTATCAAAAACCTCGCACTCTGTATCAAATTTACAGATACAAGACTTACATTACTCAGAATCACATTATTTTTATTAACTTTGCAATATGAATAAAATTCTCAAAGTCCATTCACCCGGCGATTATAGTGCATATCTTGGCCAGACCGACCGCCACAAACTGGTGAGCGTCATAGATTATGAGGTAGCCTCACCCATTCGCCATAGTCTTAACAACTATGGGGTTTATGGCATATTCCTACGTGATGACGCATCCGTCGACCTGCAGTACGGTTGTGGCAGATATGACTACAAAGAATCGACGTTGCTATGTGTATCTCCAGGCCAGATAGGAGGTAAAGAAGACAACGGAGAGACAGTCTCAATTTCCGGCTGGGCCCTTCTCTTCCACCCTGACATACTTCACGGCACACGCCTTGAAAAGATGATACGTGATTTCTCATTCTTTGATTACCGTGTCAACGAGGCTCTGCACATGAGCAAGGAGGAGAGGGATATTATCGTCTCATTGATGAAAGCCATCCAGCGGGAGATTGATGAGGAACATGACGGCGAGCAAGATGAGATTATTGTAGGGTATATTAACGTGCTCTTGAAATACTGCAAAAGATTCTACAATCGACAGTTTGTCACGAGAAAGCATGAGAATTCAGATGTCCTTACGCGTTTTCAAGACACATTGGCAGACTACTATACCGACGGCCTTCAACTGAAGCATGGCATTCCAACAATTCAGTATCTGGCAGACCGCCTGTGCATGTCTCCTAACTATCTTGGTGACTTGATCAAACGAATAACCGGAGAAACTGCAGGAAATTATATAAGGAATTTCCTCGTATTACAAGCTAAAAACGAGCTGGCTGCCGGAAAGACAATCTCCGAGGTGGCTTACGATATAGGCTTTGAATACCCCCAGCATCTCAGTCGAATGTTTAAAAAACAGACAGGTCTGACCCCATCGGAATACATTAGATATGTTAAGGATAAATAAAATACAAGTGCAGGATCAAATGAAACATAACAATTCAAGCCTACACTTTATTGATATTCGGAGTTACACTAATGCATCTTGGTACATTTGCCGATTACTGACCCCAAAGAGGCATCAACAATGAGAATTCTATTCATTGCATTTCTATTAAAAATTATAAAATCATTGTTATAGTTAATCTATTTATCAGTCAGCATATACAGGGGGAATGCCCGACTGGCTTTCATACTTCATGTTCTTCTTCCAAAAGTTTATAGCATCTTTTACCCATCCTTCGGCTACTGTTCCGTTGCCAATCCCAAAGCCATGTCCTAAGCCGTCATAAACATGAAATTCCGTAGGAATTCCTAATTCTGAAAGTCGTTGCAGACGGTTTTGCATTGTTCGCCAAGAAGCTATACCATCGTTGCTACCGACACATACATAAGTGGGAGCATCATAGCGCGAAACATCATTATAACCGGTGTATTGCATTATGACTGCTGAAGCCTGCGGAATATCTTGTCTTCCTGTCAGTTGGTAAAGGTATCTTGAATTGCCAAGTGTGGCTGCCATTCTCGCTCCCGCCTAACCTCCCCATAAGGAATAATCATCAGCTTTGACCCCTAATTGAGTAGCATTATCGGATATAAATGTAATAGCCTGAGCCAAATCATTGTAAGGATCATCCGGACGATATATCAGCGCAAACGCATTCAGTCCTGCATTACTGATTTCCAACGAATGAGGGAAACTGTCGTGCATCGCTCCAACATACATGAAACCTCCTCCGGCATTAATAATGGCAAATGGTTTTCCAGTCTCTCCTCGAAAAAAGAAAAGTCCGGTATATGCTTTGGAGGGGTTTTGACTAATTTCTTTTTCTGTGTAAATAGGATAGAATATTTTATTACCATTCAATGATTGATTACGTAGATAGTTAAGTATCTCAACTGTTTTCTCCGGGATATGTGACTATACCAAACATATACATTGGACGTGCTTACTTGGTCGAGAGTCATATCGGTAGAAATAGACCTGTCAACAGGGAACAATAAACGTCCAAAGTCACCAAAAGCAGGATCAGAGATAACTTCACCTACTTTCGTATTGAGCGAGAAAGGTTCAGAAATACACTCATCTTTAGGACTATTTATCTCATCACTCTTTGGGTTTTCTGTATTTATATTATTCATAGTTCCTTCATTTAATTCTGTTACGTAATCAGTGCTACAGGCAGAAAGCAACGAGAGCAGTAGGATAGTGCAGGTTTTCATTTTCATAACTAAGTATGTATTTTTAGGTGCAAAATTAAATCATCTTTAAGAAGTTGGCATTACCTAAACTTCAGTAGATGATATAGATTTTCCGGTAATTTAGTCTGACGACTATCATTGAAAAGTGGAACGGCCAAAACACGATATGTTTACTCGTATTCTGACCGTTATATTTGAGTTTCCACTATGAGTGTTACTTCCCTATGTTAGCTTGATTATTTGCACTATATCTTTCACCTTGAATTTGAATGCTGTTGAGGAATGAGTTAATACGCTCCATTTCAGCGGGTGTGTATTCTACATTGGCGGATGCGATATTATCCTCCAGATGTTTCAGGCTACGGCTACCGGGAATAGGAACAATCCACGGACGCTGATAAAGAAGCCACGAGATAGCCACTTATGCGGGGGTAATTTGCTTTTCCTCGGCAATCTTCTTTACGAACTCCACAAGTTTCATGTTTGCCTCAATGTTCTCTTTCTCAAACCGGGGGACTGAAGAACGGAAATCGTGTTTGCCGAATTTGGTGTCTTTAGTGATACCACCGGTAAGGAAACCTTTACCTAGTGGACTGAACGGCACAAGACCAATACCCAGCTCTTCAAGCACGGGCAGGAGCGTTTCTTCCGGATTACGCCAGAACATTGAATACTCACTTTGCACGGCTGTCAGCGGAAGAATTGAATGAGCCTTACGGATTGTGTCAATGCCTGCTTCGGAAAGTCCCCAATGGAGAATTTTACCTTCATCCATAAGATCCTTGATAGTCCCGGCAACATCCTCAATTGGTACTTTTGTGTCAACTCTGTGCTGATAATAGAGGTCGATGTGGTCAGTGCGAAGACGTTTCAGTGAGCCCTCTACTGAGCGGCGGATGGTTTCGGGTCGGCTGTCAAGCACCTGCTTAAAGTCATCCATATTCATACTGATACCGAATTTTGTAGCAATCTTGACCTCATTACGTATAGGCTGAAGAGCCTCGCCTACCAGCTCCTCATTGGTGAAAGGACCATATACCTCAGCGGTATCGAAGAATGTCACACCCAGGTCATGAGCTGTGCGGATAAGTTTTATCATTTCCTTGATGTCGGAGGGCGCGCCATATCCATGGCTCATCCCCATACAACCAAGTCCGACAGAAGATACTTTGAGCGGCGATGCAACGCCTAATGTTCTTGTTTTCATATCTGATATATTTTTTATTCTGATATATTTTTTTATAATGTTTGAAAAAGAACAACCACTGATCGAGAAAAGTCTATTCAAGAAATCGGTATCTCTTAT
>CAZGGB010000145.1:0-6059 GCA_964525115.1 uncultured Sangeribacter sp.
AGACAAGGAAGAATCGAGAGACAAGGAAGAATCGAGAGACAAGGAAGAATCGAGGGCTATTGATAAGAATTCGAGTATTTGTTTCATTACCGGTCCTAATGGCTATGGCAAGACATCGATTCTGAATATTATATATTATGTATATACAAGAAACTGGGAGGGTCTGACTAAAATTCCATTTGATGACATTACATTGAAATTCAGTCAAAATATAGTCTTATCTATATCTCAGAAAAGAGAAATTGCTCAAGAAGAGGAATCGGATGAAAAGAATTTTGAAGGTGTCTCATTGAAGATTGATTTTAATTTGACACCAGATGATGAATATTCTTTTGAATGGAATTCTTCTGCTGATTCAAATGGAATTACGGATAAAAATGTCGAATTGTTTTTTGACTCGCATCCCGTATACTACATACGCGATGGCAGACTTTTTTCACCGGATGGTATTCCTACTATCAACCGATGTGTTGAAAATATGAAGTCTTTCCTAAGAGATTCTTCTTTAGCCGAGACTGAGCTCTTCAGAGAAAAAATTAAGATTTTCCGCAAAATCATAGGTTTATCTGATTTCGCTAATAAGCGGTTGGAAATAGAGCCTCGGTATGGCTTCAGGTTTGTTTTAGACAATCAGGATAAGACCATACTTTATCCTCATCATCTCTCTTCTGGCGAACAGCATCTTACGGTGATGGCTTTTGAATTGATTTTTATGGCTCCCGATGATTCTTTGGTGCTTATTGATGAGCCTGAAATATCTTTTCATATGCTTTGGCAAGTGGATTTTCTTAAAAAGCTTAAGATGATTTTAGGATTAAGAAAACTGCAATGTATTGTTGCTACTCATTCTCCACAGATATTCAATATGAAGTGGAAGCTTTCAGAAGATTTATTCACTCTATCAAAATTGGATCGGTAATTAAAACCATAGGATAGCTATTTATTAAAAGGCAAACACCTGTGAGCCGACTTATATCAAGCGCGTAGCCTTCATGGCTGCGCGCTTGCTTTTTTATAGAGGGGAATCTTCGCCCTCTGATACCTACCGAAGCTGTCATGATCGTTCATAGTTCATAGTTCATCGTTAAAAAAGCCACCCCGAATGCAAGATAAGTCTGGAGCGATCTCCGAGCGCGACCCCAAAAGCATTTATCGTTGATAGTTCATAATTCATAGTTTATCGTTAATCGTTGCCTCCTCCTCCCCCTGAAGACTCAAGACTGAAGACTCAAGACTCAAAAACTTATCGTTAATAATTCATCATTTATCATTGAAACAAATGGACCGTATATACCTATGCCTTGCCCACATGAGCGGCAAAGAAATGGACTTCATAAAGGAAGCCTTTGATTCCAACTGGGTCGTACCTATGGGACCCAACGTAACAGGATTCGAACACGACCTCGAAGCCTTCGTCAACACCCCCGACCCTGATGAAGCCCCAACTCCCAACCCCCAAGCTCCAAATGATGGCAAGAATTCTCAATTCTCAATTCTCAATTCTCAATTAAACAAAAAGGTCGTGTGTCTCAGTGCCGGCACAGCTGCTGTCCATCTCGCCCTCATCGCTTGTGGCGTAAAAGCCGGCGACGAAGTCCTCGTCCAGTCATTCACTTTCTGTGCTTCCAGCCATCCAATCACTTATCTCGGTGCCACACCGGTCTTCATCGATTCAGAACCATATTCATGGAATATGGATCCCGACCTCCTTGAGGAAGCTATTAAAGATCGCATCGCCAAGACCGGTAAAAAACCGAAGGCGATCATACCCGTAGCTCTCTATGGAATGCCATATCGTATCGATCGCATCATGGAAATCGCCAATAAATATGAAATTCCTGTGATTGAGGATGGGGCTGAGGGCTTCGGCTCTTATTTCAACGGTCAGTCGCTCGGTACTTTCGGCGAATATGGTGTCCTTTCATTCAATGGCAACAAGATGATCACTACCTCCGGCGGCGGTGCCCTCATCTGTCCCGACGAGGAAAAAGCGCGCGAGATCCTATGGTATGCCACACAGGCTCGCGAGTCATACCCCTACTATCAGCATGAGGCGATCGGATTCAACTATCGTATGAGCAACATTTGTGCTGGCATCGGACGAGGTCAGATGACTGTGGTCCGCGACCACATCGCCCACCACAAGCACGTCCAAGCCCTCTACTGCGAGCTCCTCAAAGACGTTAAGGGTATCCACATGCACGGCAATCCCACCCTCGCCGACTACCCTGACACCTCGACACCCGACACCTCGACACCTGACACCTTCGACTCCAATTTCTGGCTCTGCACCGCTACTCTCGACCCTGATCTTAAGATAAAAGGACAGGAAAAAGCTTATGGAAAGGTAATAACCGGAGCCGTAGGTGGCGCTGCTGGTGTGACTCATACCGCTACGACTGCAGTCACCGACTGCCAGCCCAACAACAACGTCGAGGCGCTCCGGATGGCTCTCGATGCCGCCAACATCGAAGCTCGTCCTCTCTGGAAACCGATGCACAAACAGCCTGTCTACAAAAACGCTCCAGCTTACGTCAACGGTGTCAGTGAATCCCTCTTCAAGGTGGGCATCTGTCTCCCTGCTGGTCCATGGGTGACGGACGAGCATGTCCAGTACATCTGCGATGCTATTAAAGCCGCAATAGCAGATTAAAAGGCAAGGAGCAGTTGAACCTGGTGGAAAAATGTCTCCTACTTCTCTTTTTCGTAAGATAAGGGTCGTACCCTAAAATATGTACTAACTTTGCCCTCGGAAACCCCAATCAACGATTTGGTTCGGCGCGACAGCCAGAGGGCGGCGCTTGGTTACGACAGCGGTTTCTCGTGGAAGGTTACGATGACTCTTATTATCCTTAGGACTCTGACACCTGATGCCTGAACCCTGATACCTCCAAAACCAGTGGTGAGTCAAGAGTGACCTCCATGAGCCGCAACGTTTAGAGATGATGACTAAGCATTATGTTTATCGTTATTCATTAATCGTTAATCGTTGAATGGCGCTCCTCACGGAGGAGGACGGCTCAAATAGGCCCACTCCGTGCCGGACCCTGTATGGTCAGTTTTTTGTCTCAGGCCTAAGCTTCAGCGCAGGCTCACCGTCATCCCAAATGACCCTGACCCCTGAAACCTGACCCCTGAAACCTGATGCCTGACACCTGAATCCTGAAACCATCCGAGGTCCCGGACCGAGAACTATGACATCCTGCCACAAACCCATGTTGGATTTCCCCGCGCACCCGGCATCCCTGCTCCCCTGCGTGAAACAGAATCCTCCATGCAAAATCAATGCATCAACCAATGCAGATACTGTTCATGCCTTCGGGAGGACGGCTCAAATAGGCCCACCATCGCACTGATCAGTATCCCCCATTGCGCACAATTGCTTATCGTTAATCGTTGATCGTTTATCGTTCATCGTTAATAATAGTTGATCCTTGATATAGAGTATCGACCCTGACGGCCGCGACATGACCGTATTCGCCGCCCTATACTCTCCCCGTCAAAGGTGACGGGGCAGCCCATTAACACTATATGATTCAATTCATAATATCATCCAAAGGCATACGCCTGAGTGTCTACAGACACCCGGCGTATGCCTTTTTTTCATTATAATAGCTCCCCTCAGCGCGCCCTCAGCCCCCTGCCGAAGCAGTCATGATCGTTAACCCCCTTTGCGCCTTAGCGTGAGCTCCCCAATCGCACAACGTAAAACCTACAACTAACATGAAATCTTTCAAAGACCTTCTCAAATGGTATTTCTCCCGACGGGCTTTGCCCTACTGGAGCATCCTCCTGTTGGACTCAGCATTCGTGCTGTTCTCCGGCCTACTTGCCTACACTGTTCACCATGGAGCTGACCAGACATCACGTGTATTCCTCCCCCTCGTATGCACACTCGGCATATTCCTAATATGCTTTGTGGTGGCATTCCGCATCTTCCACACCTACGACGGCGTGATTCGCTTCTCTTCGTTCAACGATCTGATGCGTGTCACTTTAGCAGTAGTCTGCGCTATCGCTCTCGTGTTTATCATCCAATGGATTCTATCCGGTGCCGGATGGATGCTCTTCTTTACAACCGCCGATGTCATCCTTTTCGGACTCTTTGTCGTTGCCTTTATGTGGACCATCCGAATCTGGGTCAAAACCCTGTATGAGGAGTCGATTCGCCGCTCAAACCGTGAGCCGGCTTTCATCCTCGGTGTGAAAACCGGTGGCGCCGCCCTTGCCAAAAACATGAATTCTTCCGAGGATTCCCCATTTAAAGTGGCAGGTTTCGTCGACAATGAGAAGGATCTTACCAGCCGATACCTAATGGGCGTGCAGGTGTATCATTTCGATGAGAAACTACCGCAGACAATGAAGAAGGAAGGTGCAAAAGCTCTTATCGTCTCACCTCTGATGATGTATGCAATTCAGGACAATCCCGAAATCGTCGATTCCCTCGTAGAAGCCGGTGTCAAAATTATGGTGATGCCAAACGCTCGCGAATGGGACGGAAAGACCGACCTGCGTGCTTCTGAGTTGCAGCCCGTCGACGTGGAGGATCTGCTGCCACGTGAGAAAATTGAAGTGGACATGAAGGCGGCTGCCGACCTCCTTGAGGGTAATGTGGTGTTGATTACTGGAGCCGCTGGCTCAATTGGCTCTGAGATGGTGCGCCAGATTGCAACATACAAGCCAAAGCACATGATTCTCGTCGATCAGGCTGAGACTCCAATGCATGATGTCCGCCTGATGATGCACAATGAGTGGCCCGACGTTAAGGCTGAAACTATTGTCGCAGACATTGCCGACCCGAAGATCATGGAGCGCATTTTTGCCACATACCGCCCGGAATACGTATTCCATGCCGCTGCCTACAAGCATGTCCCCATGATGGAAGATAACCCATATGAAAGCATCGTCAACAACGTAAACGGCACAAAAATTATCGCTGACCTCGCTGTCAAGTATGGCACTCGCAAGTTCGTGATGGTATCCACCGACAAGGCTGTGAATCCTACAAATGTAATGGGTTGCTCGAAGCGAATCTGCGAAATATATGTCCAGGCGCTCGACAAGGCTATTAAGGAGGGCAAGGTGGAAGGGGAGACCCGATTCGTTACGACCCGCTTCGGCAACGTGCTTGGCTCCAATGGCTCTGTCATCCCCATCTTCCAGGAGCAGATACGTAAAGGTGGTCCGGTGACTGTTACCCATCCAGACATAATCCGCTACTTCATGCTTATTCCGGAGGCTTGCAAACTCGTAATTGAAGCAGGCACAATGGGCAACGGTGGAGAAATTTACGTTTTCGACATGGGTAACCCGGTCAAGATTGCCGACCTTGCTAAGCGCATGATCAAGCTAAGTGGAGCTAAGGATGTGGAAATTGAATTTACTGGCTTGCGCGACGGTGAGAAGCTTTATGAGGAAGTCCTCAACGATGAGGAGATCACCCTGCCTACATTCCATCCAAAGATAAAGATTGCAAAGGTAAGGGAATATGAGTTCTCCGACGTGGAGACTCGTATCTCTGAGCTCATTGCAAAAGCCGATGATAGCGACGACATGACAATCGTTGCTGGCATGAAGGCTATTGTCCCCGAATTTAAATCACAGCACTCTAAATACCAAGTCCTTGACAAGGGATAGGTCTCTCGGCTTGTCCGCAATCTCAAAACTCAATTCTCAAGACTAAATACACAAGACTAAAACAATCATGATTACCCTCATAATAATTCTGGTAATGCTTGCCATTGTGCTTGCCATTGCCCTCGCTGTTTCCTTGAAGGACAACAGCAGCGACTCAGATGGTGATCGTCCCTTCCGCGATCAGGACGGCGACCACGTATATTATGATGAGTCGATAATTGAAAAGAAAAGATTTCATTCCCTCCATCCCAAGGAGGCCGCACGAACTTTCTCCCGCTTCTTCCGTAAAAAATAATCCTCGATTCTCATTCAAAATCCAAAATCCTAAATTATTTTTGAAAATAATTGCGAAAAAATTTGCATAGTACAAAAAAAGGTTGTAACTTTGCACTCGCAATCGGGCGATTAGCTCAGCTGGTTTA
>CAZGGB010000146.1:0-5967 GCA_964525115.1 uncultured Sangeribacter sp.
CATCTATAATTACTGGGGATGCTTTAGGCATATATAAATCCTTATACTCTTTTTTTAAATCAAAAGCCATAATAATTTCTAATAAGTATTATACTTAACTATTTCTAAATCATCAATAGATTTCCCTCCAATTCCAATATTCACATAAGAAAACTTCTTTTATGGTCACCATAAAGGACTATTCCGGATTATGTTTAGACACCATCTCATAAAATTTCAGCGACCCCAGTGACTCTGAAATTTTATGAGATGGAGTCTTACTTGATGAAGCAGAGATAGCGCCCCTGATCTTTAAATTCCTATTCAGCATATTTGCTATCAAGGTGATTAATCACTAAATGGATTATTGGAGCGTGTCTCATACGATAGAATACCCTTGCATAAGTTTGATAGCCTTCAGGCCCAACAATAATATCTTTGGACTCAATTCCCATTTCATATAATTTTGAAATATTTCTTTGGAAGAAAAATTCAAAAAGATTCCATCGGTATTGTTCCGAATTGATTTCAGAATGGTTGGTCTCTAAAGAATCCGTAGAACATATAAACGAAAATACTGAATTTGAAAAGATAGTAAATTGTTCTATGAGCCATTGGCACATTCTGTTGAAAGCTCTTAAACTCAATGGTTTGTTAAGATCTATCTTTCTAATCGAGATGTCTGCAATATCTAACCCGGCAAATTCTTGAGGAATCTGGAATGAATCGGTTTTTTCATTATTATCATAAAAACTGAGGACAACCACTAAATGATTGCCCTCGTTATCGGGAATTAAAGTTTCTACAGATTCCATTAACCGTTGATCAATTTACGGTATTTATCACAAATTTTATTCATACGCTCCCTCTTTTGTATTTGCGCTTTCTCTATGAAAGCGACCAGCTCCTTGGAAGGATTCGGGATTCTTATCGTTGATGTCGTTTCCATATGTCTATTTGTTATTTTTGCAAAGTTACCACTTTTTCTCCATAGCAGCAAATTTTTTTAGAAGGAATTTAGGTGCTTTATAATTGAACATCTTAATGGCTACGTAGGTTCAATGGACTCTTTACAGCAATCCAACATTCCTTTTCGGAAGCACTATGCTCCATAAGCCACTGTCGGAATTCATCGCGACTCCGTATGTCAAGAATTTTTTTCATGGTTTATAGTTGCGTTTTATTTCATCAATAGGTTTCCCTCCGATGCCAAAGTTTTCATCTGGCAATTCTTTGATGGTCACCATAAAGAACTGCTGTCAAGAAGGCCATCTTAATGGAGTATGTGAGCTATGGAGACAAAGATCCTAAGAAAGAAAAAAGAAGCTTATGAGTTTGTATCTGTATGGATTAGCAAGTAATAACCTTCGACTTTCGCTTGCGGAAAGTCGAGTTATTTCGTAGACATCATCACTCCTCCAATAATTAAGGCTGTTCCTATTGCCATTGTGATTGTAAACGGTTCGTTAAGAATAGTTGCAGATGCTATAATCGTGACAAGTGGAACAAGATAAATATAATTGGAAGTACTCTCTGGACCTAAATGTTTCACTGCTGTATTCCACATGAGATAGCACAAGAAGGATGCTCCGACACTAAGAAACAGAAGATTTGCAATAATTGATTTGATGTCTGTAATAAGTATGTGATTGTCAGCTGGGAAAAAGATATAATAAAATATTGCGGTGATTACGCCGTAGGCAAATACCTTTCTTGTGATAAATAGATTGCTGTATCGGCTGTTAAGTCTTTTCAATATTAGACAATATCCTGCCCATGACAGAGCTGCCACTGCGGTAAGCAGATCTCCAATAGGATTGATGCCAAATTGTTTAGATCCATTGAGAACAATGACAGCAACTCCGATAAATGCAAATACTGACCCAACCCACATCAACGGCTTTATAGGATCCTTGAAAACAATCCTGCCGAGAATCATTGTAAAGATTGGTGCGCAACATATTATTAAAGATACATTGGAAGCAAAGGTGATGCTTAGAGCTGAATTCTCAGCAATAAAGTATAATGAACCTCCAGTCACTCCCGCTGCCAACATCAGAAACTCATCGGTTAAGTCTGAAGCCCACAGTCTGTCGTGGGAAAAAACGAGAGTGCATAGGTATGCTATCGCAAATCGGATGATGAAAATCTCAACCGGACTCAATCCGTATGAAATAAGAACTTTGGTTGAGACAAATGTCACACCCCAAACAATGATTGTGGCTAAGGCCAGCACTCTGTATAACGCTCCTTTTGTCATGATATTTGTATTTTTTTTCGGTTGCAAAATTACAAATAATGATTCTTTTGTCCTATATGTATTGTAAAACTTGGGAAATATTCCTATATTTGTATCTCAGGACTTATATCAGTCCTTTTTATGTAGAATAATACAAATCTAAACAGGAATTTTGGCCATGACAAAGCTTGATGAAATTGACATCCGTCTTTTGAAGGCACTCCAGAAGGATGCCAAGGCAAACACTAAAGAATTGTGTGAACTGCTGAATCTCTCAAAGACTCCGGTCTATGAGCGCATGAGAAGGCTAGAGAAAGAGGGTGTGATTACGGGGTATAGCGCCATCATTGACAATAAGAAGGTTGGCCTTCCTCTTGTCGTTTTCTGTAATGTTTCTTTGGCTGTCCATGACGACGAGCACATAGAGAGTTTCAAAAAGGATATAGCGGAAATAAATGAAGTGATGGAATGCTACTCAACCGGTGGTTTCTATGATTTCCTTCTTAAAGTAGTATTGAAGGACTTGGATGAATACAATAAATTCGTATTTGAAAAACTGACCAAAGTACATGGTATTGTCAAGATGCAAAGTTCCTTTGTACTCAGCGAGATAAAGCACAAGACAGAACTTAACATCAAACTTTGATAATTTAGAATTCCTTTATTATATTTTTAAACAGCAGGAACAAAGCGGTTACGTTTATTTCTTTTTAGATTTCGGGTAGGGGAGGGCTTCCCATATTGCATCAATCACTTTTAAGACCTTATGCCTGTCTGTAAGGTCGAGGATATACGCTTCTTTTGCACCCTGATATGGGCAACCGCATTCGGCATCTGCCATCAGCTCTGAGATACAAGGGAGTTTCTTGACATAAGCGATATTATCGCATGCCGTTATTACGCATTTTTCGTTGACATAGATGACATAATCACCCATCATCTTTCGACTACGTACCTCACCCAACGGTGAAAGCATATTGCACATTGATTCAATAAATTCGATAGAACACGCCACAAATTACTCTTTCCTTATTTTCTAACCCTATAATCTTCAACTTTTGCTTGCGAAAGATGAGTTAGATGAATACTTATCCTTGATTATATTGTAAGCACGCCTGACAAGATCAAAAATCATAGAATCCGGTACATCTCCGCCAAGTGCCACATTGAGCCACAATTTCATATTCTTCCTTCCCGGAAGTATAGCAGTGTGGTTGATTGCTATTTCCTCAATTTCATCAGCCGTAGAGCGCACTGCTACCCAAGTGAAATCATCGAGATCGAACATACAGAACATATGCCCCATCACATAGAATACCAGTGTGGAATCATAGCGTCGAGCAAATTTCCTAAACGGTATCTTTTCCTCTACCTCACCCAGCGAAAGGCAGAATTCTCGTAATTCCTCTACATTCATAATTCATCTTCAAATGATTAATGCAAAATTACCTATTTCCTTTTGATCAATTTCTTCCCTTTGATTATGTAAACCCCGGTTGGAAGATTATCCATCTCTGAATGGTGATAAATAGTTCCTGTGAGATCGTAAATAAATCCATTGGAACCGGAATATGAATCGTCATCTGCTTCAAATATTACGGCTGATTCTATAGCTGATTTTGACAAAAGAAACTTTAGAGGAATTTTTACCCTTTGCTGCCAGAACCATTCATTATGCCCCGCCCCTTTTGCATCATAAGTATAGAGTTTTCCACTTTCCTCCGTATATCCCTTATCTCTTACGATCTTACGCGCTATATTTTCGTATTTAATATATCCGGCATCCCAACCCTCTGTGCCTTGATCAAAATACAGGCGATGTAAACCATCTGATGGAATATGTTCGCTTAGATATTGAAGGATTGCATTGGCGCAGACCTCATCATCATTCATTGAATAGTCAGTATTGAGATTTAGTGAACCAATCCAATGTGTCGACATACATGCAGCCCCTCCGAATATTTGTGGATACTCACATAGCAGATACATTGAAGCGAGAGCTCCCATGCTCGATCCCATTGCAAATGTTGTTGACATTCCAGGTTCGGTATTATACAAGCAGTCGATAAGAGGCTTAAGTTCGTCAGCAACAAACGCAGCCTCTTCATTTCCTAAGAATATATCGTTGCAAGTATCATAAATATAGGTGTTCTCAACTTGGTCAGAAGATATATAATCCAAGGCATTCTCAGGAAAATAATCGTTGGGGCGCAGGCCTTCCGCTCCTCTGTTGTTTATGCCCACCACTATAGGCATTACGAAATCAGGGTCGTCTGCCAATTGAGAACAAGCCTTGTCAATACCCCATGGTACACCTGCAAATGTAAACGAGGGGTCAAACAGATTCTGCCCGTCATGAGCGTAAACCACAGGGTATCTTTTATCCGAATCAGCATCATATTCCTCCGGTGTCCACACATCTACAATCACTCTGCCACCAAGATTTTCCGATGCTATAGCCATTCGGGTAATATTCCCGAAAGAAGAAATCGGCACTTGGGTGGTAATCACTTCGTATTTGGGCAGAGTTGCTGAAGCATTTAAGAATGTCAGCAAAGCAGATATTATTAAATAATATATTCTAAAGGTCATAATACTCATAAGATAAAATTAATGGTAATATTTCTCCATTTGCACTCGCCTCAATTAACTTCGTGCTTACGCCAAATGCAAGCTTCACCCATTGAAAGACAAGATTGCCCTATCTATATTCTTGTATTTTTCAGACAGGACAGCACTCTTCCTATTTGCAAAATTACAAAATTATTCTGATATTTTAAGGATATACCGTGGGATCCACACTAATTTTTCTATTTACATATGCATTGGGCGAACACACCTGATCAAGAGTCACATTACGCGAAATCGACATCTTTGACTTTGAACTTACCCTAATCCCCTTCCCCATAAGCACCGCAAGGAAATAATAAAATCCACTGAATAGGATCCCCACCCGCAAGCCCTACCAATAGGCGATTAATTTCAAAATCATCTGCGACTACATTCCCCAAACGACCCAAATCAGGTGTAATAAGATTATACGTCGAACTCTGCCGGAGAATTGCCGTTTTCCTTCAACATCTCTTGGACACTGGTCACACCTCGATTGAACTTATTGACATATTTCATTACCATCATAGCCTCAGCCACAAGGGGATTACGATAGTCATTGACAGACGGGAAGTTTTCCGGTCACGCTTCACCGTAAAGTCCACCAGCATTCATTACCTCAATATAGTCATCAAACTGATATAATCTGATTGGCATATTTGCTTGATAATCCCTGTGCATACAGGCATTCATTAGCAATTCACGTATTGCTCCTTCCGGATAGTTCCAGACAGTCCTTTCGCGGAACAGAGTTTCCGGCACAGGACGCTGGGTTATGATGCCGTCACGAACAAAGGATTCCAGTGTCGGCAACATCTTATATAAAGGCCCGGCAAACTGTCGTTCATTGAGTATATAAGTAGCTCGCAAAAATTAATGATATGATAAATGCGAGATAATCTTGAGTCAGGTTGGCTGCGAAGCGAAGGAGCTTAGCGAGCTAAGCGACTGAGCGACAATGCCAAGATGGCCAAGATTAGCCGCAGTTATCATATCAAGACCCTTGCGGTTGCTTGGATTACATATGTCGTTTAATTTTTGTGAGCTACTTATGTTATTTGGTTTGAATAATGTTGTTCAGGTTATTAAATACCGTGATATATTTTCGCCCTGCTGGAATTGGATGTGGAAAATTATGG
>CAZGGB010000147.1:0-5930 GCA_964525115.1 uncultured Sangeribacter sp.
ACATGCACGTCGCAGGATACAAGTACAGCGAGATCGCCGAGGAGCTCGACCTCCCCGTTGGCACAGTGAAGAGCCGCATCTTCTTCGCACGCAAGAGACTCCGCGAGCAGCTTGCAGACTTCGCTTACTAATTCAACGATCAACGATTAACGATCAATGATCAACGGATGCCCTTTTACAATGATAAATTATAAATGATCAATGATCAATTAAGATATACACGAAAGACACTATAAGCTATTGATATTAAAGTAAAGATACTTGGAAAACACACACAGAGCCTTAATCGAAATTTGATGCTTGAAAGACACACGGAAAAGATACAATACCTGAAAGACACACAAAGATAATCGCCTTAATCGAATTTGATACTACACTTGAAAGACACAAGATCCTTAATCTAATTTACAATATATAAACCTTAATAAAAATAATACTGTGAAAAAAATGCTCCCGCCTTCATCCGAAAGCGGGAGCATTTTTTTACGGACGCACTTGCCGTACGTCTTTATATTCAGAAATTTTGGGTAAGAGTTGGATTGTAACGGGTGGCTTTTGCGGGGAATGGGATAATCCAGAGGGGAGAGTCGGGGGCGAGAGTCTTGGTGCCGTAGATGTCGAGGTCTTTGCTGACTGTGGTGGCGTATAATTCCTCGGTGTTCCAACGCTTCATGTCGAAGAAATTCTCATAGCTTCCAAGGCATTCTATCCATTTCGTCTGTTGAAGGAGGCGCATGGCTGCCATTTCTCCAAATGGCATCATATCATGTATTCTTGCATAAGGGCTTGCATTCTCCACGTGAGCCTTTCTTACCATGTCGGTAAGCTCCAATCCTCTGCGTATCTCTCCAGTGCGTATAAGGCACTCTGCAGTTGAAAGGATGGTGCGGACCGATGTCATCCCGTAAGGATTGCCTTGAGCATTCCAACTCATGCACATACGGAACCCTTCGAGCCCTGCATACATTTTGCCAAACGAAAGATCCCAGCCCGTAGTGCCACAATACTTCAATACATAATCGCTTTTCTCAAACTTTGAGGATGTCTCTCGAGTAATAATTTCCATAGTGGGATTCACAAGAGGTCCGGATCCCATATAGAGAATATTATACTCACCATCGCGTTCAAGAACCCACGACTCTGTATCCCTGATATAAGCACGGTCGTCAATATATGAGTTAATGGCTATGCTCTTTTCAAGCCATGGAAGAGCCTCTTCATAATGCTTCATCTGCATCAAGACTCGTCCTCGGAGTGCATATCCGAAATCTTTAGAGGGTCGACATACATCACCACTCTTTTCAGGCAAAAGGTCGAGTAAATCTTCTCCACAATCATCCAAAATCCGGCTGTAGCATTCAGCGAGAGTCAATTTTTCTTTTACCTTGGTGTTGTCAATGTCTGTGACATATGCCACTCCCCCTTCGACAGCAGCTTGCTCCGGAGTATCATACTGCTTAGCGTAGATCACAAGCACAAGCCAGTGAAGGTAGGCACGTATCACGCGAGCCTCCGCCTTCAGCAAGCAGACTGAACTGTCCATCTACATCGGTTGCTGTACCAATTTTTGTATCTTCCACAAAAACAGTAGCACCGATGAGAGGTTCACCATCTTGATCAGTGACCATGCCAGTAATATTGCGTTTGAAGTAGGGAAGCTCTTTGGAAGCTTTAGAAAGAATGATAGTCTTGTCTACGATCTCGTAAGCCACATTAAGGTCTTCCACAAAAATTCTGTTGAGAATCTGTTGCAGAGTCAAATTGTGGAAAGAACCCGAAACATGAGGATTGCTGGCAAGCACATCCTTCTGATATACAAAATCGTAACCCGAACGTTTACGAAGATCTGAGATCACTTTTTCTATCGGAGTATCGCTGAACGTCAAGTCAAAAGTAGAAGCCGCCTTTACCCCAAAAGTAGCAAGGAGCATCAACATAGTGACGAAGGCGGTAAGTGCTGATCGTTTCATTATATGATATATTATGATTGGCTTGAATTATGGAAATTATTGTTTTGAAATGATGATCATATCATCCTTGACTTTGAAAGATAATCCGCCAGACTTCTCCAGGATTGCAATGGCAGTCTTGAAGTTGCTATAGCGCGGTATGCTCCCCATGAAGATGGTCTCTGCTGCATCTTCATCAGCAAATTCGTATCGGAAGTCGTACCAACGGCTCAGATCTTGCATTATCTGTCGGAGAGATTGCTCTTCAAATACAAAGCGACCGTGGCGCCAACCCGTCACGCGCTCCAAGTCGACGTTGCGAATGGATGCCTTGGAGGTTTCCTTGTCAAATACAGCCTGTTTTCCCGGCGAAAGGAATACCTCGCCACCGCCCGTAGCCGGAGTAAGCGATATGCTTCCGGAGCTAAGGGTAGTATACACCATCCCATCTTCAGGATAAGCACGGATATTGAATTCAGTACCATACACACGAACCTTTTGTCCATATGATTCCACGATAAAGGGTACTTCCTTATTATGAGTTACTTCAAAATATGCTTCACCTTCGAGTTCAACCTTTCGGGAATCGGAAGCAAAATGCGCCGGATATATCAGGCGTGAAGCAGAATTTAGCCAAACGCGGGTGCTGTCTTCAAGTGTGACGACAAACTCTCCGCCACGGGGCACATCTATCTGCAGAGGTCCTTCTGTGGCTTTAGCAACTAAGCGCTCCTGCGAATCGGGACTCGACAGATGGATTGTGTCTCCAGTCTCAGTAGTCACTACAGCCTTTGAACTGCCCGGACCAAGAGCTTCTATCTTAAGAGGCGACAATGGAGCTTCAGCAGAGGCTAAGACCGGGGATGATGAATCTTGTTGGTGATTCTTGAAGAGGAATGCAAGCCCTATGACAATAGCTACACAAGCAGCCACTGCGCTGGCTTTCAGCATGAAGGAGCGCCTTTTATTTATAGCAGAAGGAGTCTCCTCTGCTGAGGATATACCGAGACGGCGTTCCATTTCAGCCAGCGGGCGAGTTGTGTCGATCATTGCACGCATCCTATAGTCTTCTGCAAGACGTTCCGGGTCCGAAAACTTGTCAATCATCGACTGCCGTTGATCTGGATTTTCTGCTATCCAGGAGGCAAGCATCGCTGACTCATCGGCGGTAAGGTTGCCGCCGACGAGTCGCTTATATAGAATGTTGATAATTTGCTCGGTATTCATTTATTTTTTATTTTACGAGAGCGCGGAGTTGGTCTTCGAGTTTGGAGTCTGATGGCATCATTGCGTCGGGAGCAATGAGCTTTCCATCCTTGCCAATGATCATGAAGCGAGGGATGCCGGTGATGTTCATAGCAGCCATAAATGCATCGCCTTGACCTTCAGCAAATATATATTGAGGCCATGTCGGTTTGTCTTTTGCCACGAGATCTTTCCAAGCCTGCACATCAGTGTCGCAAGAAATAGATATGAATTCTATGCCATTTACGTCCTTCATACGCTCCACGAGCTTCTCAAGATGAGGGATTTGCTTGCGGCAGGGCCCACACCAAGTAGCCCAGAAATCGATGTAAAGCACTTTCCCATAGAGATCAGAGAGTTTGCAAGTCTTGCTGTCAGGAGTGGCAATTAGGGGGTCGAATCTCAGCTCCTCTCCGGCTTCCACCACTTTTATTCCTTGCGCCTGCATTGTGTAGGTGTCGATAAACTCAGGATAATCTTTTGCAAGCTCAGCATATCCTTTCATGAATTCGGCAGCGTCTTCGGGAGAGGGCTTCGTATAAGCAAAAAACTGATGTGGCATTATGTGGAAAAGTGCTTTACGAGAACGTGGATTGTTGACGTTTTCAGCTACTGATTTCAATTGAGCCAAACTCTTGGCATATCCGTCTTCCCCACCGACCTTTCGTCCTTCGTTATTGACCCAAAGGTAGATCATACCTGACTCAAGAGCAACCTCTGAATTAGGATCAACTCCCTCGATAAGGGCGGCATACTTTGGATTCTCCCAAGGATCGGCATCATTCTCGTATGCTTCATCCTCGTAGATGAAGCCTTCCATCCGATTCGAAAGCAGGGAAGCAAGTTCAGAATAATATGCTCTTTTGTCAGCATCTTTTATTGTGGCTACTTTGTCATTGACTTTTTTCCTCTCGCTCTCGAGGCGAGCGAGAGCTTCGTCAGTAGTCATCCGATTTTCAGGATCCTGAGGAGAGTAAGTCATTATGTCGTATGTGGTCACTATAGTGTTGTAGGCATCGCTTATGTCCGCATTCGCACCTGAGAAAGCAATCTGGTAGCCGGAAGCGGGAGTGCCGGTAATATTGACTGTAATGGTTTTTCCGGGCTCAAGATATACACCCCAGTATCCTTCAGAGTCGGCCATAATATTAGCGTTGATGCCTCCTTCAGGTATCAAGGAGTCCGGTATCTGGAAATTGCCATCAGCATCGCGCTGGAGGTCAATGCTACGGTAGCGGAGCATGTCGCCTTCCTCATTATAGGTAAGCACGAAGTCTTCGATGCTGTCGTTGGCAAAAGTGCCTTGAAGAGCGATTCCGTCTACTCTGCCCTGGTTGCCAGAACATGCAGCTGCTAAAAGAAGGCTGAACATGAGTGAAGCGCCAAAAATTGTCTGTTGTTTCATAATTGCGGTTTTTAGAATTGGGTATTTTGCTAAAAATACGCAGTCAGAAAGAGAAAGTATATCGCAAAAGAAGATTTTTTTCAAAAATAGAAATTTTTAGGTATACCTTTTATTATGGAACGCGTATTTTTGTAAAGTAATCATAAAAAATGTAAATATGAAAAAATCTCTACTGCTGAGTTGCGGCATGCTTTGTGCCGTCACTACCCTTTGGGCTGCTGCCCCTGAGGGAAACATGTATATCATCGGCCTCAATGGAGAGACCGCTCCATCTGAAACTAATTGCCTTGTTTTAGGCGAACGTAGCGAGGATGACATTGACGAGGGCCTATGGCGTTGGATTCTTCCGGAATTCGAATTGACTACGACCGAAGGTACAATTACATTCACAGACGGAGGCGCTTTTACACTTGGATTTGATGAAAACAACATGTTCGGGTTCACCAATAATCTCACCATTTCGCAGAGTATGATTTATCTTGCTCAGGATGGGCCGGCCGTCAACTATAATCTTCCTGCCGGGAGTTATGAAATAGCCCTCGCACTATTTGAGGATTTGGATGGAGACATGGGAGGCGACTCATGGATGCTTCAGTTTAAGGCCCTTGGAAATGTGGACTCAGATGAGAACTTCTATCTTCTTGGCTTTAACGATTATTACGACCCCTCTGCCGCCTGCCGCTTCAGTAAGGTGGAAATCACTGAAGATGGAGAGACATTTACAATGTATACTCTTCCACGCTATTATGTTTCTGAATGCGAGAGTGGATTCACAGTGTATGATAGTGGACAAGATGCTACTTATGGACAGGATGCAGCCTTCGCTGCAATGGGTGATGTGACAGATGAAAATCCGATGGGATTCTTAGGAGCTGGTGGAGAGCCGATGAAATGCCAACTTACTGAGGGCTACTATGACATCAATTTCAGTGTGACAGGAGCAATGGCAATGGTGTCTTTCCTGCGTTGTGAAGACCAAACTGCTCAGGATGAGCTCGAATACTACCTTGTAGGGCTGAATGGCGTAACTGCGATGGATGAGGCTTATAAATTCACTCGCACTGAAGAGACAGAAGAATATGAGGATGAAGAGACAGGAGAAATGATTTCCTACACTACTTTGACCTACAAACTCTCAAATGTGGAAGTGAAGGAGGCCTCAGAACTTACTGTTGTGGCTAAGGATGAGTTGTATGTGTTTGGTTATAACCCCGATATGGCAGCATTCCTTCCCAACGATCTTAACGACACAATGCCGTTTGCTTCCATGGTAGCTGGTGGCGAGCCTTTGAAATGCACTCTGACAGCTGGAAAATACGACTTCAGCTTCA
>CAZGGB010000148.1:0-5669 GCA_964525115.1 uncultured Sangeribacter sp.
ATTATGGCAAAAATAGTAGAGACTCCTCTGATGAAGCAATATTTCGAGATGAAGAAGAAGCATCCCGATGCCATATTGCTTTTCCGCGTGGGTGACTTTTACGAGACTTTCTCCGACGATGCTATAGAGGCAAGCTCTATTCTCGGCATTACTCTTACGCGCCGTGCCAATGGCTCTGCACAGTCGGTGGAGCTCGCCGGTTTCCCTCATCATGCTCTCGACACATATCTGCCGAAACTTGTGAGGGCTGGAAAGAGGGTAGCAATTTGTGAGCAACTCGAGGATCCTAAACTTACGAAGAAACTCGTGAAGCGTGGCATCACTGAGCTGGTCACTCCGGGTGTCAACACCAACGATGCTTCTATAGAAGGGGCTGAAAACAATTATCTTGCCGGAATTCATTTCCAGCGCACAGGAAAAGGGAAACCTGTAAGGGCTGGTATTGCCTTTCTCGACATCACTACGGGTGAGTTTCTTGCTGCCGAGACCGACCCCGGAGAAATAGACAAACTCCTTTCTGCCTTTGCTCCCAAAGAGCTTCTGCGCATGAATGGCACCCGCGAGCTATGCAGCGAGCTTATCACATGGAAATGCCCCGTATTCGATATGGAAGATTGGGTATATACTGAAGATTCTGCACGCGAACGCCTTCTAAAGCAATTTCAGACTGCCACTCTGAAGGGATTTGGCCTTGATGATATGCCCCTTGCGCTTATTGCAGCAGGCAGTCTTCTTTACTATCTTGACATCACCGGACACACCAATACTTCCCATATCACCGTACTCTCACGCATCGATAGCGAACGATTCTTGCGGATGGATCCCTTCACCCTAAGAAATCTTGAGCTTACATCTTCGGCAAGCGGTGTGAAAGGTTTTACTCTTTTTGGAGTTCTCGACCATACTGTGACCCCTATGGGTGCGCGCCTTCTCGCTTCAAATCTGAGCTTCCCTTTGTTGGATGCGCAAAAGATCAATGAAAGGCATGCCATGGTGGATTTCTTCTTCCGCGATACTGATCGCCGCGATCATACACGCACTTGCCTTCAGGCTATAGGCGATATGCAGCGTATGATAGGCAAGACATCCAACCGGAGGGCTCAGCCTCGCGACCTGCTCTCTCTTGCCACTTCTATGGAGGGTTGCATGCGTCTGAAAAAGTCGCTTGCGGGAGCCGACTCCCCTGAAATAATTAGGATTGCCGAGGAGATGCAGCCTCTTGAGCAATATATCGGTCTCATACGTGCCACAATCGCCCCGGATGCTCCAGCTGTCTTTAATAAGGGTGGTTCGATTGCAGCCGGTGTTTCGCAGGAACTCGATGACTATCGTGGTCTTCACGATAATGCCCGATCGGCTCTCGATGCCATATGTGCCCGCGAGATAGAACGTACCGGCATCACATCGCTGAAGATAAGCTATAATAATGTGTTCGGCTATTATATAGAGGTGCGCAATACGCATAAGGATAAAGTGCCCTCAGAGTGGATAAGGAAGCAGACTCTCGTCAATGCTGAGCGCTACATCACTGAAGAATTGAAAGATTTCGAGCAGAAGATACTGACAGCATCCGACCGTATAGGACAATTGGAAAGTGAAATCTACGGAAAACTTCTCGACCATCTTGCTCAGGCTTGCGCTCCCATGCAGAAAAGCGCCAATGCAGCTGCCGAAATCGACTTTTTGCTGAGTATGGCAGATGTGGCGGCAGCAAATGGATATGTGCGTCCTGTAGTGGATGATTCCACATCCCTCGAGATTATTGAGGGAAGGCATCCGGTGATAGAGAAGCGTCTGCCACCCGGCGAGCCATATATTTCCAATACTGTGCGCCTTGACTGCGACCACAATCAGATTTTGATGATTACGGGTCCGAATATGAGTGGTAAGTCGGCTCTTCTGCGTCAGACGGCACTCATAGTGATAATGGCTCAGATGGGTTCTTTCGTGCCCGCAGAGTCAGCAAGGATTGGCATAGTAGATAAGATTTTCACCCGTGTCGGAGCAAGCGACAATATAGCGTCAGGAGAATCTACATTTATGGTAGAGATGAGTGAGGCTGCCTCCATACTCAACAATATGAGCGGACGCTCTCTGATACTCTTCGATGAACTTGGACGCGGCACATCTACCTACGATGGCATTTCCATAGCCTGGTCTATTGTGGAGCATATCCACGAAAACGGCCGTTGTGCTCCTAAGACTCTCTTTGCCACTCATTATCATGAGCTAAATGAGATGGAGAAGTCGTTTAAGCGTATCCATAATTGGAGTGTATCGGTAAAGGAAATAAAGGGGAAAGTGGTGTTTCTCCGAAAACTCGTCAAAGGAGGATCGGAACACTCTTTTGGTATTCATGTTGCAAAGTTGGCAGGAATGCCCCCGTCGATTGTGAAGCGTGCCGATCAGGTGCTGGAGCGTCTTGAAGCAGCGTCACGCAATGAAGGCAATAAAGGTGTCGACAGCGTGGCGAAAGGAAAGCTTGGCGAGATAGCCGGTCAGCGCGACGGCTATCAGCTCAGTTTCTTCCAGCTCGACGATCCACTGCTGAGCCAGATACGCGACCGTATCCTGACTCTCGACATCGACAACCTTACACCCCTTCAGTCGCTCACCGTGCTCCACGACCTCAAATCGCTCCTCACCGGAAAAGACTAATCTGACCCCTGAAACCTGACCCCTGAAACCTGACCCCTGAAACCTGACCCCTAAAGACTAAAAAATTATGCATTGGGCATTATGAATTTTGCATTAATATTATTGGCTCTCTCTTCTCTCCTTGGATATGTCGACACTCGTGTCGGATCTGCCGAAGCATCTACCATGACAGCCGGGCTCTTTGGCAAGGGCTCTGAGGAGCATGGACAGACCATCCCGGCTGTCTGTGTGCCTCATGGCATGACCCTTTGGACTCCTCAAACCCGCGACACAGAGGAAAAATGCATCGCACCATACTATTATGCCGACTCAGACTTGCAAGGATTCCGTGCGAGCCATTGGATATCTGGCGGGTGCACACAAGATTATGGCAGCGTATCGATAGCAGCCCTTGGCGGAAGTCTTCGCACATCCCCACTCTCGCGTGCTTCGCGTCTTGATCGCGATTCTGAGATCGCGCGTCCTGATTATTATTCAGTGTCATTGCCCGAAGAGGGATTGAAAGCAGAGATGACGGGACTTTCACGCTCAGGCATATTCCGGTTTGCTTATGATGCAGATGGCATAGGGCATCTTGTGGTCAATCCCAATACCGACGAAGGGGCAGGATGGATAGAGATAGACACACTGCGTCGTGAGATAAAGGGTCGCAACCCCGTGCATCGTATATATCAGGGATGGGGAGAACCGGCTGGTTTTTCAGGATGGTTTATAGTCAAGTATCCTGAAGATCTGGATGTAGTGTCTTCAGGAGTCTTTCGTGGAGATGATGTCTACGAAGGTTCTTCAAAAGCTGAAGGAGCCCCCGGCATAGGGGCATATGTATCATTCCGTAGAAAGAAAGACGCTCCTGTTACTGTCAAGGTAGGAAATAGCTTTACATCTCTTGATGGTGCGCGTCTTAATCTTGAAAAAGAATTGCGAGATTTGGATTTTGACGCAGTGCGCGCGGAAGTAGCTCAAATATGGGATTCTCATCTTGGAAAGATAGAGGTAGAGGGAGGATCGGAAGAAGATAAGGGAAAATTCTATGGCAGCCTCTATCGTGCGTCATTATTGCCTCGGGTTGTCAGTGATGTTGATGGCAGCTATGTGTCGTTTGCCGGAACTGGAGAAGTATTGAAGATGGAACCGGGTCGCGACTATTATGACGATTATTCCATGTGGGACACTTATCGAGCCGAGCATCCTCTTATCACAATACTTGACCCTAAGCGTAGTTCCGATATGATGTATTCGTTGGTGCTTAAGGCGCGTCAGGGTGGTTGGATGCCGATATTCCCATGTTGGGGAAGTTATACAGCCGCTATGATTGGAGATCATTGCTCAGTGGCGATCGCAGATGCGGTGGCAAAGGGAGTGACAGATTTCCCCGTGCAAGAGGCATACGCCTATCTGCGTAAGAATGCTTTTGAATCTCCTGCCACTCGTCAGGAATACGTAGATGGCAAAGGCAGACGTGCCCTGGAGTCATACCTTAAATATGGATATGTTCCACTTGAAGATGGAGTGGAAGATGCGTTCCATAAAAATGAGCAGACCTCGCGCACTCTTGAATATGCATTTGATGACTTTGCCCTTTCTCGTCTTGCACGCCAACTTGGGCATAATGAAGATGCAGCCCTTCTTGAGAAGCGTGCGCAAAACTATAGGAATGTCATAGATCCGAAGCTCGGATATGCCAATGGGCGTCATGCCGATGGCACCTGGGCAGACAGCATAAAACCTTTCACCTTCAACTCCTTCATCACGGAAGGAGCACCATGCCATTACACATGGTATGTTCCGCACGATCCCGAAGGACTTATAGATATCTTGGGAGGAAAGAAAGCAGTAGAAGCCAAGCTTGACTCCCTGTTTGAATTGAAACGCTACTGGCATGGCAATGAGCCTTGCCATCAGATAGTATATTTATACGATGCTGTAGATCGTCCGGATAAGGCAGCCAAATGGATAAAGCATATCATGGACACTGAATACAAGGATATTCCTGGAGGATTAGCAGGCAATGACGATGCAGGTCAGATGTCGGCGTGGTATGTCTTTTCCGCAATGGGATTCTATCCCGTTTGCCCCGGCACGCCAGAATACTGGCTTGGCACTCCCCTCTTCGATAAAGTGACCATCCACACCTCCCCCACTTCCACCTTCATCATAGAGAAAACAGATAAAGTCAAAACCCCAACCCTTAATGGAATAGCATTAGATAGTCATCGTCTTAATCACAACGCCCTAACCACCGGCTCCCACCTCCAATTCTAACAATCACTAATCATTCCTCGTTCATCGTTAATAAAACCCTTTGCGCCTTAGCGTGAGATAATTAAGAGATTACCAAAACCGAGTCGCGAAGCCCTAATTTATCGTTGATAGTTCATAGTTTATAGTTGCCCCCTCCCCCCTGAAGACTCAAGACCGAAGACTCAAACCCTGATCGTTCATAGTTTATACTTCATCGTTCCCCCCTGATATCACCCAAAGTCGCAAAGAAAAATCAGTGCCGTAGGCGGCCAGCAAAGCGAGACGCTCGCGCCCTTTGCACCCTTAAAAGAAAGAAACCCTTTGCGCCTTAGCGTGAGATAATTAAGATCTTCCCCACTCCGAGCGCGACCCCAAAGCAACCCCCATTATACATCTTATAAGACTTATACATCTTATAAAACTTATAACCCTCCCCCTAAAAACTAAAGACCGAAGACTCAAAATTGATCGTTTATAATTCATCGTTTATAGTTGCCCCCTTCCCCCTGTTTAGCAAAAATGCAAATCTCTTTTTAAGAGATACCTAATTCCGAATGCAAAGATACATAAAAATTTCGGAAATACCTCATTTTTAGACAAAAAAGTTTCTTCAGTTTTTTACAGCAAATGGTCCGACAAAGCCATTTGCTGTAATTTGTTTAGCAAATCGCATTTTTATCAAATCTTAAATATTTAATAATTAAGGTTTTAAAGCGATTAGGTATCTCTTAAAAAGAGATAACTAAAACTTGCTAAACAAATGAAACTCC
>CAZGGB010000149.1:0-5588 GCA_964525115.1 uncultured Sangeribacter sp.
ATACCCTGCGTAGGGATACTTCCGACCTAACTCCTTAATGCAGCTAACAAGCTGCTCTTTCGTATGGAATTCGTCGTCATCTTGCATCAGCCATTTAGCTATCGCAAGAGTCATTACAGTATCATCTGTAAATCGACTATCCTCCGTAAAGAGTTCAAAATCATAATCCTTCCTCCCCGAGAATTCATAGCTCGACCCTATGATATCACCTACTATTGCTCCTAACATATCCTGCTCAGTTTAAGTCATTTTTATTATTTTTTGCAAAATTACAGCTTTTCGTCCTCAATAAAAATTAAGAACTTGAAGCTCTCTATAAAAATTAATCCTGCGGAAAATCCGCAGGATTAATTTCATTCCTTATTATCTTTCTTCCGAGGAATTTCGTACAATTGCCTTGGATACTTTTCTGGATATTTTATGAAATCTTCCAGAAACTCTCTATAGACCTTGAATGCATTTCTGCCTCTTTCCACATCATCATACGATAGATCCGGAAATGTTTCCCATTCCATCTCATCATCGATCCTTTTCTGGAAGATATCAAGAATTCTTTTGGCTATCTCACATCTCTTCTTCCTCGATTTTTCTATCTCTAATTTTTCAGTCATTGACTTTTCCAATTGAGACATCTCTCGAGCAGCTGCTTTCTCTATGACAAGTGGCAGGCTTTTAAAAAACTGCCTTTTATCCACTCTCCTTATCAGCAGATTATACAGCCGCCTCAGCTTACAGTAGTATGTATTTATAGTGGCTGAAGGATAGCCCTTACCCTTATTCTTCATATACTGTCGGAACCATCCACTCAGAGGAATCTCAAGCCTGTGAAAAGGATCATCATTTATCTCAATCTTCATTCCGTAAGACTTTCGCTCAGCATCTATCCGCGATCTGATATACCGGCAATAGCATTGGAAAGCCCTTACCCAGTCCTCTTTAGGAGCCGTCTTAGACATACCCATAGGGAGATTGGAATTGAACTCATCGAGTTCAAAATCATCACCACATTCATCTATCGTCTCAGTATATGCTACAAGAGTCTCAAAGTTATCTTCGAGTCGGGCTATTCTGAGCTCCGGCTCACGGGTATGCGAGTAAAATGCATTCCTAAGATTCTTGAACAAGGCATCATCATCCGCAAAAATCGTCTTGAATGCAGTGCGGATCTGTGATATATACACATCAGCGGTGCCTTCTGAAAGATCTTGAAGGTTGACACACCAACGTTTGAATCCCCAATAGTCGAAGGGGATCTCATAGAGATCCTGACTCGGATTGGGAGCAATTTTTTTCTTTCTTCCCATAGTTTTAAGGTTTAAAAAATTGTTATTCGTAGAATATCCTACGCGCGTGTATATATCTGTTTTTTTCCCAAAATATAAACAGTCCATTGTTAAAAAATGTCAAAACTCACGTATTAGGAAATTCACCACGAGAATCCCATATTTGGATCAAAAAATAAAAAAATCAACATCTTCTAAAATTTTCAATTCTCACTATCTTCTTTTAGCATTGCTCGATAATACCCCTCATATCGCTCACGTAATTTCTTCGAAAGCTTATAGCGCAACGGCATGATGTTGAGAATATGCACATGGTCATGCGAGGCATAGCTTGGTCCATCTATCACCGGAACCTGGTCATCGCTTGAGTCCGCGATATATGCATTCTCCACCTCCTCATCCGTCACATCTCTATGATGCTTTTCCTCCAAACGTTTACAAATCCTTTCCCGGAGACCCCAATACCACTCAACGCTCAAAGGCTCACCGGTAGCAACAGCCAGTCTCACCTCATCTCCATCAAGCACCTCCACAATATCCCCGGCTTTAAACCGGAATGTTTCCTCCGGTCTTCCCCGATATCGCCCGAAGGGAGTGCCATGATCCACCCTGAGATCAGAGCAATAGGTAGAATCCATAAATTTCCCTTCGGCATCATACAACCGCCAAGACACACCATATCCTTCCCAATTAAAGGCCATATATTCCCCAATTGGATATTCCTTAATATGAAAGCAATATACATCATCATCCCATTCCTCCCTTGCATCCATTGCCTTCCTCATGACAGCTTCCGCCTCTTCCAGAGACCTACCGAACCCGACACAAAAATGCCGCACATCAAATTTCGGATAATGCCTACGCCTACGACCAGGCAAATCCCTGACATCATACTCAATGACCTCAAAGACCGTCTCCCTCTCACGCTTAGGGGGATTCAACGCCAGCTTCCGAAATTCCTCGTATGTCATATTCTGTCCTTCTTTTCAAATGTAATTATTTCTAGTATTAACACATCAGTACTCTGCCCAAACCTTGATTATCTTACTTATTTGTTCTTGTGTAAGCATATCAAATCCATCCATCGCAGAAAACTTATATTCCCGCTCTATCTTATCAAAATCGTACAGACATCCGTACATTTCCTCTTCTTTTCTGATCATAATGTTTATAGATTTATATTAATGTATTCCTTCACGCTGTTTGACCCAGCATGAATTTACGACGCAAAATTAATACTTTTTCGATGGAATATTTTTTAAGAACTTGATTCAGTAATCGTAAAAAATTTAATGATAAATTGTGTGTTCTCATGAAACAAAATAGCCTGATTTAGATATTATAAAACAGGATGCACATTTATGCGCACCCAGTAAAGATTAGTTAATCATTCTTCACATCAACTAAGTTTCTTCAGATCGAAATACATCATTCGTGTGTGAAGAGCCTCATTATCCGAGATTTCGAATACCACCTGACCTACTTCATCGTATCTTTTGAGGGCCGCACGCTCTATATCCTCAGTTTTATGCATATATACAAACCCATTGTGTTCATAATAGGCAAGAGTTTCTGGCTTATTTATTGCATCGACAACCAAAAAACGACAAGCATTTTCATTGTCAGATGCGATATTCATATCTTTTATGTAATCCATTAATTGCCGTCCTATGTGCTTACCTTGGAATTCTGTATTTACACCCAGACGTCCAATCAAAGTCGCTGGATAGGTAAGGTTCCGTTTCTCATTGTTAAAAATCCTATTGAACCTATTTCTGGAATTTTTAGGCAACCCAATACTCTTTATGCTATCGTTAGCAACTGTTACTAAACACACTATCTTATGTGGTCGACTATTTGTAACCCAACAATAAGTCTTCCCCAACATCTCCTCCTCGTATAGAAACACATCCTCTTTGAAGAATTCGTCAAGATCTGAATCCCCACATGAAAATTCAACACAATGGTGTTTAACTTCTGGAGTGTACTGCATAAGAGTACATTCCTCTTGAAGTAGGAACAAACTCATATTACCATTCAAAATTTTTATGTGCCTCCCTTATACGGCGAAGTTCAGCCTCTCTTTTCGACGACAAACGAGGAACGGGACGTCCGGAATACTTCTCAGCTTCATCAATGAAATCAATCGCTGATTGTCCCGTAAGCACAGGTATTTCTCTAATCGCTACAGCCATAATATTATTCCTTTTCTATCTAAAACAATTTTTATTACAAAAATACATAAAAATTTACATAATAATCTTCTATTTAGCAAATTTAACATTCACCGTCTCAGTTTTATGTGTGTTGTATTTTTATTCTATTAAAATATTTGAGGCGGCAAACTGCGACCTCATTTAATCTTTTTATTTCACAGCAAATTCAGAAGGTCTCCAAATGAAAGCTTTCCATTCTTCACATCTTCTACTTTCTTCTTATAGACACACTCCAGTTTTTCCTTGAAAGCATCTGAAACAGGAAAAGTAGGTCTACCTACGCATGAAGCCGGAATATACATCCAATCGCTTCCTTCCGTAAGCAACTTATAATCTTCCTGATCCTGATCATCGTCTAAATCTTCTGTCCCTTCACAGTCCTTCTTACTCTTAGGAGCATCATACACCACAGCAAGCCTAACTGCATCTTCCTTCAGATCGTGAAACTCCACAATCTCCCCAGCATTAAAACTCTCACGTCCTGTATTCTTTATCATTTCTCCTTTAGAATCGAATACAGTTAAATCTAGGCATCCCTCATTCAATATTATTGAATTCAAAGGAAGATGATACACTCTCACGCTATATAACCCATCTTCCTTCTCCACAGCCTCCTTCACCCGATCAGAAACCTGCTTCGCATCAAGTACATAGACAGAATAAACCTTTTCCACAGCGAAATAATCCGTTCCAGAAAAAGGAATATCCTTCTGATCCTCCGGATCCAGCATAGCATAATAGCGATTTTGCCGATACACATCCACCCGATAAAAAGAGGAAAAATCCTGTTCCTCAAGCTCCTCATTAAGTTTTCCTTCTGCCATAACCTAATATTTTAAAAATAAAAAATAGTATCTTCATGCTACCACTTCCAACATTAATTCACCTCGCAAAGTTACAATTTTTCCGAGAGAATAATTTTTAAGAACTTGATTACTGCAATATGTTAAGTCAATTGGTAAGCGCAAAATCACAGAATCTTTTTTCAATTAAATTTGCCAATATGACCTAAATTGATTACCTTTGTGTTGCACCACGAAAAGTAGACACAGAAAGGTAGAAAAATAATCGGGATTTGTTATCTTTACAGATACGAATTAGATTATACTACTGCCGGGAAGGAGTTTACTATATGGCAAAACATTTAAATCCACTGGAAAAAGAGTTCATGATCAGGAAGTACAGGAACAATCCGAGTGTGCGTCTCAGCGAGTTCTGCACCGTCAACAACGTTTCTGACGCAGCTTTCCGTAAATGGCTTAAACAGTATGAAGAAGGAGGCCTGGAAGGTCTAACCCGCGCCGACGCAGAGATAAGGGAAGTCCTTCCCGAGGGAATTGACCGTACAGAGGAAGCCTACAAGCGGGAGATCATCCGTCTTCGAGTCGAGAACGAGCGGCTAAAAAAAAACTATATTGCCCGCAGGACAGCGGATGGGAGAATGGAGTACTGTCGTTTAAAGCCGAAGAATTTGAAATAGTGGAACTTCTATCAAGAGACTATCCTATAAAGGAGGTGTGCTCCATCATGGGCGTCAGCCGTGCGGGCTTCTATAAATGGAGGAAACGCGGTAAGTCCCCCCGTGCCATTGACCGGGCTAAACTGCTGTCTGATGTGTCCCGGATTCATGGTGAGCACTCCACCCACGGATACCGTTGGGTAGCGGCCTATCTGCGCATAAATGAGCATGGGACCGCTTGTGATAACATGATATACAAGTGTTTCCGTTACCTTGGCATCACTGCCCAGACACGCCATAGGGTTCATTCAAGACCACGCAAGATCAAGGACCGATATCCCAATCTCATCTTCTCCACATGGGACACAGTGGATCGCCCCAGACAGGTCATTGTCTCCGACATGACAGCCTTCAGAATCCTGTGGATGTATGTGGAGGTGACGTTCTACTTCGATGTCTTCACAAAGGAGATTGTGACGCACCGCTGCGGCGAGCGCCGTGGCGACAGAAATCAGTATATCGATGGACTGGAGGAAGTCAGGGATCTTCTCAAGGGTCAGACTGAACCCTGTGTCCTGCATACCGACCAGGGAAGCGTCTATGCCTCTATGGCCTACAACGACATCATCA
>CAZGGB010000150.1:0-5532 GCA_964525115.1 uncultured Sangeribacter sp.
TTCCTTCCGATATCAAGCTGGGTGTGATTGTGGATACTTCCGACAATATCCGCAATACCATCGCATCTCTTGAAGAAACTGTGCTTTATGCACTTCTCTTTGTGATGCTTGTGGTGTTCTTCTTCCTAGGAAGATGGAGAGCAACTATGATTATTGTGATCACAATTCCTGTGTCGCTTATTGCTTCGTTCATATATCTTTATGCTACTGGCAATACACTTAATATCGTATCTCTGTCGGCACTGTCTATCTCTATTGGTATGGTGGTCGATGATGCGATTGTGGTGCTTGAGAATGTCACGACTCACATCGAACGAGGTTCTGACCCCAAGCAGGCTGCCGTGCATGGAACCAATGAGGTTGCAATCTCGGTTATCGCTTCTACCCTTACACTTATTGCAGTGTTCTTCCCTCTGACACTCGTCACCGGTATGACCGGTGTGCTTTTCCGTCAGCTTGGTTGGATGGTCTGCATCATGATGGTGATTTCTACCACTTGTGCACTTTCGCTTACCCCGATGCTTTGCTCACAGTGGCTGCGTCGCGTCAATCACCATAGCGAGCTCTTCATCAAGCTTTATGGCCCAATTGAAAGAGCACTCGACCGCTTCGACAACTGGTATGCCGGTGTGCTCCGCAAAGTGGTTGCTCATCGCACAGTGACTGTCCTGGTTTGTCTTGGAATTTTTGCAGGCTCTATTTTCCTGATGAAGTTTGTCGGCACGGAGTTCTTCCCGACTCAGGATAACGGACGTCTTGGAGTCAATCTTGAACTTCCGATTGGAAGCCGCGTTGAAAGGGCTTATGATGCCACTTATCGCCTTGATTCTCTCTGGCGTGCTAAATATCCGGAAATCAAGGTAAGTTCGTTCACTGTCGGTCCGGCATCATCCGATAATACCTTCGCATCCCTCAGTGACAATGGTGCCCACATTGTGTCGATGAATATTAACCTTTATGACAAGGTAGATCGCAAGCGTGGCATTAAGGAAATTGCCGACGGTATGCGTAAAGATATTAAAGAGCAGTTCCCTGAATTTGTAAAAGCACAGGTAAACGTCGGTGGTGGACGTGGCTCCGGTATGGGTGGTCAGTCAGTTGTCGACTTCGAAATCTATGGTTATGATTTTACTGCTACCGACTCTGTAGCGCGTATGCTGAAGCAAGCGCTTATGGGAATTGAAGGCACAGCCGACGTGATGATTTCGCGTGGCGACTATCAGCCGGAATATCAAGTGGATTTCGACCGTGAGAAATTGAGTCTATATGGTCTTAATCTTGCTACTGTGGCCCAGATGCTTCGTAACCGTGTCAATGGTGCTACGGCTTCGCAGTTCCGTGAAGATGGTGAGGAATATGATATCAAGGTGATGTTCGACAAGAAGCACCGCACCACTCTTGAAGACCTTGAGAATATTGTGGTGGCAACTCCTACTGGTGGACAAGTCCGTATAAAGGAGCTTGGAAAGGTTGTGGAGAGGTTTACTCCTCCTACTATCGAACGTAAGGACCGTGAGCGTCTTGTGACCGTATCATCCGTTGTAGACGGGGTCCCGATGAGCCAGGTTGTTGAGCAAGCAGAGATCCTTATCGATCAGATGCACCTTCCTGCCGGTATCTCAATCCAGCTTTCAGGTAGCTATGAAGACCAGCAGGACTCTTTCTCCGACCTTCTTATGCTTGGTATCCTTATCGTGATACTTGTCTACATTGTGATGGCGGCTCAGTTTGAAAGCTTTACATATCCGGGTATCATCATGACATCACTCCTGTTCGCATTCTCCGGTGTATTCTTGATTCTTTGGTTGACCGGACATACTCTCAACGTGATGTCAATGATCGGTGCGATTATGCTTATCGGTATTGTTGTGAAGAACGGTATCGTGCTAATCGACTACATTATTCTTAATCGTGAGCGTGGCATGTCGATTCGCCGTGCAGTAATTGATGCGGGCCGTTCGCGTCTCCGTCCGGTTATCATGACCACAGCAACTACTATCCTCGGTATGGTGCCGATGGCAGTAGGTTCAGGTCAAGGCGCTGAGATGTGGCAGCCGATGGGTACGGCGGTGATTGGTGGTCTGACATTCTCTACCATACTTACGCTGCTCTTCGTGCCGGTACTCTACTGCTCATTTGCAGGTAGAGGTGTCCTCAACATCCGCAAGAAGCTCCGCAAAGAAAAAATAAAAAATAATAATAACGTTGCATGATACTGATGTATTTAATTATGCATTATGAATTATGCACTATGAATTGACTGAAAATGAAATCAATATTCATAGCATTCGACCAGGCTCACTATGAGAAGATAGTGGATATCCTGACCCAAAGCAACTGCCGTGGCTATACATCATTCAGCGATGTGCAGGGGCGAGGAAGCCACAAGGGTGAACCTCATTATGGCAGTCATGCGTGGCCCGGTCTTGCAAGCGCGATAATAACAATAGTCGAAGATCGGCAAGTAGACCCATTGCTCGCCAAGCTTCATCAACTTGACGAAGATCGTCCGATGCTCGGTCTCCGAGCCTTCGTTTGGAATGTTGAAAAGACAATTTGATAAAGGAAATGCTTCTCTATTTATATAGGGGAGCATTTTTATTTGCAATTCTCAGGTTTTTTTTCTAATTTTACTCCCAATAAGTCTGACTGGTCCGACTGTCTGACAAGTCTGCCTTGTCAGACTCGTCTGACATTTAAAAATCAACACCATGTACAAGAATTTTCAAAAGCATCTGACAGAAGAACTCGACTCCATCAAGGAAGCCGGTCTATACAAAAATGAAAGAATAATCGTAACTCCTCAGAGCGCCGACATAAAAGTGGAAGGCACCGAAGGCGACGTACTTAACTTTTGCGCTAACAATTATCTTGGTCTTGCAGACAATTCGCGCCTCGTGGAAGCAGCCAAGAAGGCTATGGACAACCGTGGCTATGGCATGAGCTCTGTGCGCTTCATCTGTGGCACACAAGATCTCCACAAAGAACTTGAAAAAGCTATTTCTGACTATTTTAAGACAGAAGACACTATTCTATATGCTGCATGTTTCGATGCTAACGGAGGTCTTTTCGAGCCTCTCTTCTCTGAGGAAGACGCTATTATTTCCGACTCTCTCAACCATGCTTCAATCATTGATGGAGTGCGTCTTTGCAAGGCAAAGCGCTTCCGTTATGCCAACGCTGATATGGCTGACCTGGAGCGTTGCCTCAAGGAAGCAGACGAGCAGGGATGCCGCTATAAGATCATCGCTACCGATGGCGTATTCTCTATGGACGGTAATGTTGCTCCTATGGATAAAATTTGTGAGCTTGCAGAGAAATATAATGCTCTTGTGATGGTAGATGAATCTCACTCTGCTGGAGTTGTCGGACCGACAGGCCACGGCGTGGCTGAGCAGTTTGATTGCTATGGCAAGATCGATATCTTTACCGGCACTCTTGGCAAGGCGTTTGGCGGTGCAATGGGTGGTTTCACTACCGGACCGAAGGAAGTGATCGACATGCTGCGTCAGAGAAGCCGTCCTTACCTTTTCTCCAACTCTGTAGCTCCTTCGATCGTTGGCGCAAGCCTTGAGATGTTCAAGATGCTTAAGGAGTCAAACGAATTGAATGCAAAACTGAAAGAAAACGTCAACTATTTCCGCGACAAGATGCTTGAGGCTGGCTTCGATATCAAACCTACTCAATCAGCCATCTGCGCAGTGATGCTCTACGATGCCAAACTCTCTCAGGAATTTGCTGCAGAAATGCAGAAGGAAGGTATTTTCGTGACAGGTTTCTACTATCCTGTTGTGCCGAAGGGGCAGGCTCGTATCCGCGTCCAGCTTTCAGCCGCGCATGAAAAAGCACATCTCGACCGCGCCATCGCAGCCTTCATTAAAGTAGGCAAAAAGCTTGGCGTCCTCAACAAATAAATCCTCACGAGCGTTTTAACTTTGTCAGGTCGGAGACCTGATGATTATGTCAAATCCCAGATTGAAGTCTGGGGAAAGATATAATGTCCCAGAAGCCTCGGATAGGCGCTTTGTGGTAGTATATTTGTATAATATAATAAGAAAGAATGCATGAAAAAATACATCTTCCCCCTTCTGCTTCTTGCCATCTCTGCTTGTGGCATGAAGGCTCAAGACAATAACGCTGCCGCTCCTCAGGAGCAGGTAATAGCAGTAGCTGATCGTGTAGCAGCTCCTGATTTCACACTAAATGATATCAACGGAAAGCCACTTTCGCTTTCTGATCTTAAGGGCAAGTGGGTTATACTTGATTTCTGGGGTAGCTGGTGCCCATGGTGTATCAAGGGTTTCCCTGCATTGAAAGAAGCCTATAAACAGTATGACGGAAAGATAGAAGTTCTTGGGATTGATTGTGGCGACACAGAAGAGACTTGGAAAGCTTCTGTTGCGAAGCATGAACTTCCATGGCTTCAGGTCTACAATCCAAAAGGTTCAGATCTAACGAACAGGTATGGTATCCAAGGATTCCCAACAAAGTTCATAATTGATCCGGAAGGTCGTGTTGCGAACATCACTGTTGGTGAAGATCCCGCTTTCTTTGATGTCCTAAACTCCCTTGTGAAGTAATATGGAGAGCGGGCTTCCCTACCCGCATTTATGAATTATGCATTATGAATTAAAAGAAGGGCTGAGCCATAAAAGCACCGCCATAGTGGTTCAGCACCTCACAGCAAAGGCTATTGGCAGCGGTGACTTGCCGGTGCTTGCCACTCCTGCTATGATAGCTTTGATGGAGAATGCCTCTATGCTTGCAGTAGCCCCGCATCTGGCAGAAAACGAAACCACTGTAGGTGGCTTTATGGAATGCTCACATCTCGCACCGACAGGTATGGGCGATGAAGTGGAAGCCGAAGCTGTACTCGTCAAGATAGAAGGCAAGGCACTTCATTTCGACATCACGGCCCTTGCCAACGACAAGAAAATAGGGGAGGGTCACCACATCCGCTACATAGTAGATCGTGATCGCTTTCTCTCCAAACTCTCATAAAGAACGTAAGCGCCAGATGGATTTAATCCATCTGGCGCTTACGTTAAAAGAGGGGCATCGTGGCGGGGTTTTCGATGTATTTACGCTTGAATTCTTCTTCGCTCATACAGAGCATCAAGATACCTTGGATAAGGGTAATGACTGACCATGCACCACACGTGATGCATGAAAGGAGAATTGTGAAAATACCTCCCCACGTCTTTCCAAGAATGAAATATTGTATTCCAAGATAGCCGAGGAATATAGCGAAGAGGCCGCAAAGAAGTTTCTTTGTGGCAAGTTCACTTCCTCCAATACCTCCACCTCTTTGGTTGAGAGCTACCATGAGATCAGGATATGTATAAAGCGGTCGCCAATTTACTCCGTCAGTGCTGACGTTGGTATTCTGATTGATATTATATGCAAACATTTGTTGCATTGTCATAGGCCCCACAGCCGTCCCATTAATGAAAATATAATACTGCATACTCTATATTTTTTTGCAAAGATAGTGATTATAATCTGAATTGACAACTCTGTTCGACGAAAACT
>CAZGGB010000151.1:0-5523 GCA_964525115.1 uncultured Sangeribacter sp.
TCGGGACGCGCACGGAGTGCGCTATCTACACTTAAAGTTGGCCTTGTTCGATCAGGTAGGCGATGCGATCTATCATCGCATCGTCTTTGTTTGATTCCGGGTGGAACCCGGCTTTCATGTTCATGCCAAAGAATTTTCCAAAAGTTTGCCAGAAGCCAGCGCGGAAACTACCTAAGAAAGCTTTCACGATGCTGAAAGAGCTTTGGTCGGTCTCGCGATTGATGAGTTTCAAGAGGATTTTGCCTTGATTTTTGGTCATGTGTTTTACGACAGGTTTGTATTGCTCAAAGATGTCTTTTTCAAGGCGTTTGAGATGCTTTTCGCGTGTCTTTTCGTCGGGGATGGTGAGGATGTATTCGTAGGTCTCACACAGGGTGGCAAATGCAAGCTTGGCGTAGGGGAGAGTCTTTCGGACATCGCGCACCGTCTTCCAGTAGAAGTCTTCCTGCTTCTTATTCTTGAACTTCATCGGGGGATAGACGTAGAAGTCTTTGAAAATAGTCATTCGGACGGAGTCTCCGTATTCATCGACAAAACGGTAGAAACCTTTGACCGGATTGACCTTGACTTTCAAGTCGCCTTGGTATTCAGGAATTTGGGGCGCATCGGCACGGCTCCCGAATGCCACGGTAGCGAAAAGCAAAGTGAGTGTCAATCTTAGTATAAGTTTCATAGTCTTAATACCATAAAGCGCCTCTCCGAGGCTACTGGGTCTTTATCATAGTTGCCCCAGACTGAAGTCTGGGGTTTTTAAATAAATTCAGGTCTCCGACCTGACGGGTGCTTTGGAGATAGGAGTTGCCTGTTTGAAGCGCGTTGACGCGCACGGAGTGCGCTATCTACATTGCTATCTACATTAGGAGGAAGATGGAGTCGGGACCGAGGCGGAAGAGTGGCTCAAGGAAAGAGTGCCGGAGATTGATTTTTGATTCCAATCTTTGGGCGATGAGTGAGCATCTTGCGGGATTTGACTCCCTTAGCAGCTTTATGCCTTCGATGGCGTCTCTATAGCCGAGGAATTCCATCATCTTTTCCATTAATAAAACGTTAAGGGAGGCAAGATGTTGCGGATAATGCTCGATGACCGATGCTATTTCAGGAAAAAGATGCACGAAATATGGTTCTTTACCGTAGGCAGCTTCGATCGCTCCAAGATGAATCCTTGTCCAGTCGCCATGTCCGGAGATTTCCAATTGCTCAGGCTTCATTCTTTTCGTGGCAGAACTTCCGCCTTCGACCGGCACTGTCAGCATCATGCCTTCAAGATTGTTTGACTCAATATGCGTGCGGGTAAAGTCGCGGGTCTTGAGTGCAGCCGAAGAGACTTTGCCTTGTAGCCAAGCGGTAGAAGCAAGGTATGGAGGGATTATTTCCATTTGGAATCTTTATCCGGATTGGCGTTGCGCAGGATTCGATCCCATCGGATCTTGCCATCGAAGAGGCCTTTTTCTTCGTCGAATGAAGCGAGGATGAACATAGGACTTCCAACAATATGATCTTCCGGCACGAATCCCCAATAGCGAGAATCGGCAGAGCGGTCGCGGTTGTCGCCTTGCATCCAATAATAGTCCATCTTGAATGTGTAGCGGTCAGTTTCCTTTCCGTTGATGTATATCTTGCCGTCTTTCACCTGAAGATCGTTGCCTTCGTAGGTGCGGATGGCGCGTTCGTAGACAGGGAGATTCCATAGAGTTAGCTTTAAAGTTTCACCTTTCTTTGGAATCCATATCTCACCCATATCGGGGCGTGTCCAGCCGTAATGATTGCCGAGTGGGAACATTCCTCCGAGATCGTAGAATCCAGTCTTTGATTCCTTTATCAGATCGCCGTCAACCTCTGGCCAAGTCTCAACAATAGCTTTTGCTTCCTTTGTGAGGGGCACATCGTAGAACATATATGGGATTCCATCTACTTGTACAGGGGCATCTCCATGATCTTCGGCACGGACACCAATTTCTTGCCATTTTTCAAGGGGAATGATACCTTTTACGGGAATCACATAGTTGAACTGAACGTTTTCGGCATCTTCGATCGGCTCCCCGTTGATGTAGATGACGTCGTCTTTTATCTGAAGTCGTTCTCCGGGCAAGCCAATGGCACGCTTTACATAATTTTCGCGGCGGTCGACAGGACGGACCACTATGTCGCCAAACATAGCTTTATTGGCTTCGATATAAGCTTTCGGGTCTTCAATGCCTCGACGGCTCAGCTCGTAGCAGATTTGGTAGTAGTCGGGGTTGGGAACTTTTGTAGCTACAGTGTCGCCATTAGGATAGTTGAAGACCACAATATCACCGCGCTCTATGCTGCGAATGCCGGCGAGACGATGGTATTTCAACTGAGGCTCATCAATGTAGCTCTTGGTGTTGATAATAGGGAGAGTGTGCTGGGCGAGAGGGAAGTGAAGAGGAGTCTGGGGCACGCGTGGACCGTAGATGGTCTTGTTGACCCAAAGATAATCTCCTACGAGAAGAGATTTCTCAAGCGAGGAGGAAGGGATCTTATAGTTCTGACCAATGAATGCAAAGATGAAATAGACGAGGATTAACGCATAAATGATGGCGTCAATCCATGAGAACACCGTGCGGACGGGTTCCTTAGTCTTTTTCCACCAAGTCCATGGTATATATCCAGTGATGTATATATCAAAGAGCAGCAGCCAGATAAGCAGTAGCCATGGATTCTGCATCCATATAACCCAAAGGAAGAAGATTAGAGATACTATACCGAAGCGCACCCAACGGGTTGGGCGTATGCTTTTCAGTCGATTGCGTAGGTCAGAAATAAAGTTGTTCATACTTAATATAACGTAGTTCCCGTTGACTTATTGCTTAGAATTTGAGCATGTCTTTCATTGTAAAGAAACCAGTCTGTCCTGATCCGATTTTGAGGGGACCGACAGAGAATTTCTTGCATTTCTCTGCGAGCCATTCTGCAGCGAGTACAGCTCCAAGAGCGAAGCCTTCACGGCTTTTTGCAGAGTGGGAGATGGTGATGGAGTCTTGAGGAGAATCCCAAGTAACTGTATGGATGCCCGGTACTTCCCCTTCGCGGCGGTGGGAGATGTAAAGGGTTTTGGAGGTTTCAGGTTTCAGGGTTTCGGAGGTTTCGGAGGTTTCAGGTTTCAGGGTTTCGGAGGTTTCAGGTTTCAGGGTTTTGGAGGTTTCAGGTTTCAGGGTTTCAGAGGTTTCAGATATTTCGGGGGTTTCTTTCCAGTTGTCGACTTTGTTGGATGTGGCGATCAGCTCTTCGGCGATAGTGATAGCGGTTCCGGAGGGATGGTCGAGCTTGTGAATGTGGTGGACTTCCTCCATTGAGGGGGTGTATTGCGGATAGGCGTTCATAATACCTGCGAGGTATCGGCTTACAGCCTCAAAGATGTTGACACCTATGGAGAAATTTGAACTATAGAGCATGGCGCCCTTGCCGCTTTCGCATACCGACTTCACCGCGTCAAGAGAGTCGAGCCAGCCTGTAGTGCCGCAAACTACAGGCACGCCTGCAGAGAAACAGCGAAGCAAGTTGTTGACAGCAGTGTTTGGTTGAGTGAATTCGATGGCGACGTCGGATTTGCGGAAAGCTTTTGAGTCGATGTCTGCTTCATTTTCCGCGTCGATGATTACGCTTATCTCGTGGCCACGATCTTTGGCAATCTGCTCGATCATATGGCCCATTTTGCCGTATCCTATAATTGCTATTTTCATATTCTTTTTAGTTTTAATATTAATGATTGATTAGTCTAATTAGTCTAATTAGTCGAATTAGTCGAATTAGTCGAATTAGTCTAATTGGAATTATTAGAAGCCGAAGTTGATGTTGTCGATGTAGAGGGTGAGGCCTTCAGTGCCGATGAATGGCTCGCCACAGGAGGCGGATGCCATCATGAGGACGTGGGTGGGAGTTGCGTCGGGGGCATCCCATCCTACTTCGTGGACCGGCACGAGTTTTCCTTTGGAGTTGCGGGCGTAGTATGCCTTGTCGCCGTCGAGGAGTCCCATCCAGGGCTTATAGAATGGCTCTTTTGTGATATCGCCATAGTGGATAGGGAGTTCATGTTGGCGAGTCCAAGGGATTGATTTATTGTAACGCTCGCGTCCGGTGCCAACTCTATTGGCGTATATGTTTCCGTTTTCGTCTTCCCATCTACGCTGGAGGAGGACGTAGACTTCCGCATTGTCTCTGCCTTGCAGGGTCTTTTGCTTGCTGAATCCGGTAGACTTGGTGCGAGTGTTGTCTTTTGGCATCACAATTTCGTAATCGTAGACGAGAGCTTTGGGGCGCTTGGTGTAAGAAATTCCCATCTCCATCTTTCCGAATGCTCCTTTTGTGGAAGTTACGGGTTCAAATAGCTGCCCAAGGAAAATGGATCCAGCCACCATCACGTCCATATTCACGATTCCGAGAGCCTTGACATTTTCCATTTTTGCCTCACATTTGGCTACGGTGCTGCCGCCACGCTTTGCTGGGGATACTGTAGTGGATCCTTTCACTACGCCACACACTTTGGCATATGCATTGGAATTTGCCCAAGGAGAACCTCCGGTGTTTTTATAGGCTTTATTGCCATCGATTGTGGCTTTGGGTGCTATTTCATATAATGTCTTGCCGTTGCCGCCGATAATCTTTGATTCTGTTATATTGCGTGTCACCCAATTTTCCATGTCTCCGTATTTTATGGGCTCCAGACGTAGAGACTGTGCAGAAAACATGATAGATGAAAAAGCCAGAAAGATAAGTATAGATTTGTTCATATTCAATATTTGTTATGAGGGTGACTCTGATGAAGTGTCAAGGTGCCTTCCTTCCATAAAGATCTTGCCGTTTTCGATGATGGCGCTTCGTAGGGGCTTTTGGGCAGACTCCTCGAGCCGACTGATGATGGAGTCAATGGAGAGAGTAGATTCATCCGTCTCAGCAAGAATCTTATCGGTGGGGGTAATGTCAAGTGTTTCGGGGCTGAATTTTTCTCCAAAGCTTAAGTAGCATCCGGCTTTGAGATAAATCTCAGCAATGGTGGGTTTATTGCGGAATCCGTGGATTATCCAAGGCTGCTCCGGGTTGAGGTCTTTTTTCATGCCGGTGATAATATCGTGGGCTTTGACCGCATGGATGATGAGGGGCTTTTTGAGACGCTCGGCGAGTAGTGCCTGCTTGCGGAAAGCAAGCATTTGAGTGGCAAGCACTCCGCCATGAGCAAGGTCGATGCCGCATTCTCCGATTGCAACAACATATGGGGATGCAGCTGCTGCAACGAGCTCCACCCATATTTCATCTTTGATGCGCATGTTGTCGGCGCAATAAAGAGGAAGGTCCCAAGGGTGTAGGCCGGTAGACCATAGTTGGGAGCCTTGCGCGATGAAGCCTATCGGCGATGTCGATATAATGGCGCCAGGGGCTGGGGCATTTCTATGAGTATGACAGTCAATAATCATATAGATATAACAATCCAGATAATGATTTTTCTTTTAATGAAAAAAGAGCAGTATGCGACCGAAGTCAACAATACTGCTCTTCCTCTCTCCT
>CAZGGB010000152.1:0-5490 GCA_964525115.1 uncultured Sangeribacter sp.
ACAATAATCCTAAAATTATCCTCCTTTACTGTCTACTTTTTATGGTGCAACAGTGTGGTTATAGGTATGGAGAATGAATATTACTTGCCGAAGAGGCCGCCGAGCATACCGCCCGCTTTTTCCTTTAGACCATCAATTAGACTGCCTTTGACGCTGTCGAGGTTTACGTTGTCGAGAAGACCGGATGCGTGAAGCTTGGATACGATCTCAGCGAAATCTAAGTTCTTTAGGTCAAAACCTTTGAGTGCATTTGTTACCTTTGCGATATCGAAGTTATCGCCGAATTTGTCCTTGAGCTGGGCGAGGATTGCTTGAATGTCCATTGTAATGTGTTTTTAGAATGGTTTATAAAATATTATACTTTTTCAACACTCAGCTCAAAGATTTGTTCATTTTTATTTCAGCTTGGGCTTCAACTCATCAGGAGTCTCATTGGTATACATCTCCACTGGAGGGGTCTCTATTGTGAAGAAGTCTGAGACTATCTCCGGAGTCAACGTGATTGAAGGCTTGAAGTCTTCACTTGCCATATAGTCTATAATCGCATTGCGCATACGCTTTGCCACTACTCGCTTGTCAAGATCATTGTTTATGTCCATCGTTGTCATGAAAAGCTTGCCGTTCAAGACATTCGCTTCCACTACCATTCCAAGCTTTCTGCTCAAATGCCAAGTATCAATCGGCTGTATTGGAGATTGATATTCCGCTGGAAGTTCAAGCAGATTCATCACTTGTGCCTTGTTAAGCAATTCCCACCAGTTGAGGTTGCTCCAATCATCAGTCGGGAAGCCATGAGCGAAAAGCGGATGCTCAGTATTGATATATGCTCCCGTGGTATGTGGTGGACGCATCTTAAACCAGCTTGTGTTCCAAAATACCGGAAGATAATTCTGCACTATGTCCTTGCCCAACGAGACTTTCCCGGCAGCCTTCAGAAGCACATTGCCTCCATTCTGAAGTATTTCTATTGCTTTATTGTCAAGTGTGTCAGTCAAAAATATATTTTGTGGCACTTCTGCTACCGTTTCCTCCGGATATACCCAATATTCCCAACTGTTGTGGCCCTTATCGCCAACTTTGATCGATAGTGTATATTTTGTGGGTACGCTGACTTTCTGAATAGGCAGCTCTAATTTGCCAGCATGATTGTTCTTGCCTACAGGTATTTGGGTATTGCCAAAGATACCAACTGCCACTGTTCGCCCATCACTGTCTATCACGTTATAGGTGACTTTTGTATCTCCTAAATCGGCAGTTGTCGCATTGATTATTTCTACAGGGATTCTGACAGAATCTGTGTCAGTAAACACGAATTTAGGGAACTTTGCCAATGGCACTACAGGACTACAGAACTCCCGCCATTGCTCACCATCTACGTATCCCTTCTCCTTCCAGAAAACATTTAGTACGCCCTCGAGAGCTGTACCCTGACCACTGTAGTCATTTAGTGCCAACAGTTGGAACCCTGTATAATCAGGAGTGCGAAGATTTCTTTCTATCTCATATTTATAACAAAGGGTCTGAAGTTTTCCACTTGAGTTTAGGAATTTTCGATCCATGCCCTTCATCCCATTTTTTTCAAGAAGATCTCGAAAGATTTCAAAGTTCTTTGCTTTATATGGTCCTGTATATTGTGTTGTCTCATCAAGGTCAGGAAAAGCGCACCACTGACCTTGCTCATGAGCCAAAATAGGGGAGTTATTGACCGGGTTTTGGTCTGTTGGCTTGAAGTTTCTCGGAGTGCTGATGTCGGTAGAATAATCATCATCGCTCGAGGGCATACGGTTTTTCCATTCAAGGCCTCTGCCTCCTCCCTTCACATGATATTCGCTGCCTCCGTCCCATGCCCAGCCTCCACCTACAGATGCTCCGCAGTAGATCTTCGTTGGGTCATAGTCTTTCATCGTCGAAACCCACATATCAGTATATGCCACCCAATTCCTCCCGGCAGGTTCATTTCCGGCAGCCATCATCACAAACGATGGATGATTGCCATAGTTGTCAATAATTGCTTTCCCTTCATCAATCAAATACTGATCTATAGTCATTCCTTCTCTTAGTGCCACCCCATGGTTAGGCCATGATGGACCTTCCGGCTGGAGATAAATGCCGGCTTTATCGGCAGCAGCAAAGGCAGCTTCCGGAGGACAATAACTATGGAATCGCATCATATTGATTCCATATTCTTTGCATTTTGCGAATACTTTTGACCACGACTTCTCATCGGTAGGAGCATATCCGGTAAGAGGGAAACAGCAGTTTTCTACAGTTCCCCTTACATACATTGGAGTGCCGTTGATGAGTATGTCTCGGTCTCTGACTGATATGTCGCGCATCCCGAATTGAGTTGTCGCCACGTCTTCTCCAAAGTTGACAGTCACATTATAAAGTGGTGTTGAAAACTCATCCCAAGTCTTCATTCGGTCGCCAAAATCTACTGTAAATGTCAGAGTGTCTCCATTTAATTCCCGGTTTGGTATGTTGTAGACATCAACTCCGTCATCAGAAACTACCCGTGCATTGATACGGCCTACTTTCTTTGCATTGCCTCCTTTTATAACCTTAATATCAGCTTTTTTCCCTTTGACATCAGGGTATACACGTACATTTTTTATAAATGCATCCTTAGGTGTGGCTTTCAAATACATTTCTCCGGTGATACCGTTCCAGTTCCCTTGTGTTTGGTCGGTAACACTATGGGAATCTTGCCCCACACATACATTCTCTATTCCGTTGTAGACTTTTATTTCTATCTTGTTGTCAACCCCTGGAGTCACGAACTCAGTGATGTCATACTCGTGTGGTGTAGAAAGCGACATTTTATGGCCAGCATCCTTACCATTTACTTTAAGGGTAGTCTCGATGTGCGGACGTTCGAGATGAAGCAGAACCCGCTTTCCCTTCCAGTCGGATGGGATTTTAACAGTCTTAGAATAATAGGCGTTTCCTACGTATTCTTTATCAGGTGTCAGGAAGAATGGAAACTTGATATTTCCTTCTTCTCGATATGGCTTGTAGAGATCGCTGTAATAATACGACATGTCGTAGAGCGAACCGGTCCATTTGGTGTCGGTGCCTACATCATTTCCTTTTCCGTTGGTAAGCATTGACCCCGGAAGGTTGATCACATCATTATATACTTGCTGGTCTCCATAACCGAATTGCCAGGTCCCGGATAAGTCAATTTTATTGTCTGAAGCTCCGAATGCCAAAGAAGCATAAAGAAGCGCAATAGATGATGGAATAATCTTTTTCACAATATCATTTTTTTTCTGTTATTAAAGGGAACTCATCTGCGGGGAGTTTCCTTTCAGTATACTATTTGCAAATTAAAGAAATATTTGTTACTTCTTCTCCCGGAGTTATGTCTGCTTCTTTAGGAAAATATACAGGCATATTTGGCTGCAGTGGGAGTATTCGAAGTTCAAGTTTTTTTGCATCAGCCGGTAGTCGCCACAGACCATAGAGCATCGGGCGACCGTTATAGAAATTGTCTGCTATCAGTTTGCCGTCGCAGTAAAGTCGCGCGACGTCTCCTCTATAGTCGATTTGCAAAAGAATATCACTTCTATTTTCGGCTAAAGGAATATCGGTTATCTCATAGACGGCAGCAGTCTCGAAATCAGAGTCAGACGGTTCTTCAGCGGCTTTGTTTACTCCTATGGTGATTTTACGAGGGGTACCTGCTTCGTTTAATTTTTTTATTGAAGGTCGCTCCAAAGGGATGGCTACTTTTCTCATTTCCGGAAGGAATAGATGCGATGCTTGATCTGGAGTGAGCAGATAGATATTCTCATATACCGGTTTTTCAAGTCCGAAAGCCTTCAGATTTTTCAACACTTTCTTGCCAACTGCGATTTCTGTGTTAATGCCGGGAATCTGCTCAAGGTATATATTGCCGTTGCGTTTTGCAATCAATTGGGCGGTGGCATATTTTATTCCATCAATATTTACAGGGAAAATGCATGTTGTCCCTGCCGGGATGGTGATAGGTTTTGATGGGAATTTCACACCGCATATATCAAATTGGATTCCTTTTTTATCTGAAAGGTTTTGAAGACGCTCATAATTGTTGATAAAGACAAAACCGCTGTCTCCATTTGAGCGATATGCCCATCTCAGATGGGAATCATCACCCTTCTCAATATCCTCTGGCATAGGAAAGTATGCTTCCATTGGGGCAAGGATGTTGCCGTAGTCTTGCATAAAGAGATGTAGCTTTCGCAATGTGTAGTAGTGGGGATATGGCTGTCCGAACTCTCCGAGTGGAGCCTGAAAGTCGTAGTTCTTTACTGGAAGGTCGTTGTAATTAGTTGCCTTTGTTTGTTGCGTCTCGTTGAGGTATATGTCGCTTTCAGGATTTGTGCCACCATGATACATGTAATAGCCAAGTAGGTTGCTGCCGCTGCCGAGTTTCACGACAGCGAGGGAGTAAGCATCTTCTGGATATATCCACGGGCGACGGTGGTAAGCACCCATCATTCCTCCACCGAGCTCACATGTGAAGTAGGGATACTGTTCGTCTCCTTCCGTTAGTTTTTCCTTTTGGTCTTTCAGCTGTTCGCTTGCAATGGCTGTGCTGCTTCTGAAGGGTTTGAAATTGAAAGCCTTGTAGTAGTTGCCTGCGGTTGGCTCTATAGAGCGTTCCCAAAATCCGTCGGCATAGTCACCATATAGTGGGATCATCTCGCCAAAGGGAACTGGTGTCTTCAATTCCGGCCATCCTGTTCGGGTATAGAAAGGTAGGTCGAACCCAATTCCTTCAGCAATGCTTTTCAATTTCATTAGATATGAGCCATGCCCACGGTATTCATTGTCAAATTGGCATACCATTACCGGACCTCCATCTTTCCATTGCAGTCCTTGCACTTGCGTGAATATCTGGCGGTAAAGTTTTTCCACAGCATCGAGAAATGCCGGATCTTCGCTCCTTGATTTAATCCCATTATCGAAGATCCAATCTGGTATTCCTCCATTTCTTACTTCTCCGTGGCAGAATGGACCGATTCGCAGGACAACAGGGAGTCCTTCTTCTTTGCATATTTCAAGAAACTTGCGGAGATTCCGCTGTCCACTCCAATTGAATTGTCCTTTGTTTTGTTCAATATGATTCCAGAAGACATATGTTGCTATGACAGTCACCTCGCCTTCTTTCATTTTCTTGATAGAGGAACGCCATTCATTTTCAGGAAGACGGCTATAATGGATTTCTCCCATGACGGGAGTGACGCGATTGCCGTCAATCATTAGACTCTGTGCATCCCAACTGATTTCCGGGATGCTTCCGCTATTATCTGCTACTGACAAGGAGCAAGCAGCCGAGAGACTTAAAGCGGCAAAAATAGATAAAAATCGAATTTTCATAAAGGTGTCAGGTTAATTGATTACAAAGTTACAATTTTCATAAATGATATAAAAATAAATAATGGAAAATATTGACTTATCAGTAAAATATATTTTGGAATGTAGCAAATGATGATTTTGGAATGT
>CAZGGB010000153.1:0-5314 GCA_964525115.1 uncultured Sangeribacter sp.
TACAGGTATTTTATTTACTCGATATTCTGTTTCTGATATTTATCGGAAACTCAATTGCCATTCAATTTTTTGTCTGACTTATGTTAAAGACGGAGTTCTCTAAACTTCTTCAGCCCCACCAGCCTCTTAATGAGAATCCTCTCGCTAAAAGCCTTTACTCAATGCTTGAAAGAGATAATTTCTCAATAATAGGTGATCCGGAAAATGAGAGCGATGTCTTGGATTGGATAAGTAGACTACTCACCCTTTCCATCGAAGAAGTGAGTACACCAGCCGCATTAAGACCAAAGGAACAAGTTGAAGAATACCTTTTCAAGAATATTTCTATAAAAGGAGTGAAAAAGATTCCACGAGGAGATTGCTATAGAAGACTTGATTTCTGTAATGATAAAGACAAAGTTGTCTCAACAATCATAATGGGAGAGAATGGAGTTGGAAAGTCTTCTTTCTATGGATCAATGGAATTTGTAGGCATGGGAGAAATGAAGACGGCTCAAATCTACAATCAGCAAAACTCAGAGTATATAAGAAATCTTTTTTCTGTCAATTCTGATGTCTCAGTGATTCTTAAGACTACAAAAATAAAGCTGATTCTTGACCTTGCCTCTCCAACAGTCAATTGTCTGCCTGTCTTTTATATTTCAGAGTGGGATATACGTGAACTTGAAAAACAGCCGGATTTCGGACCATTCATATTTTCACAATTAGGTGTTCAGAATGTCAATCTCTTGCTATCATTACTTATTGCTGCGAAAAACAGACTGGAAATCTCCATTTCTTCCAACGAAGCAATTAAAGAATCCATTCGCCAACTGAGACAAGAGATTGAGGCGTTAAAGTTGATAATCGAAAAGAAACCAACTCTTTCTGATGATGATATTAGGAATCTTTTTGATGAGACAATTGTTGACTTTCCGTCTTTAATGGAAAATAACCGACTTGTCGAAAACCATAAGACATTAATTGATTCGTTCGAACGCACGATTCAGAATAATATTGACTTTCCTATCTATGAAAAATATTTTCAGGATCTTTCCGCAACGTCAATCCTTGAAACGCTCAAAGAATTAAAAAATACCATACGGCAGCATCAGGCTACTCCTTGTTGGCTGACTAAAAAGTATATCAACAATGCAATCGCTCGTTGTAGGAAAGCTTTAGATGATTTTACTGATTTTCATGGTCAATTTATTCATAATGTAAACTCATTATTGGATACTCACCTCGAATCGATCCATGAGCTAATAGATTTTAGTTTCGATCGAATGGCCGAACTTTCTGAAAAGAAAGGAGAACGGATCCAAACTATTGAATATTCTATTATTGATAATTCAGAAAATCCGGAAAAAACTTTAGAATATCTAAAGGAAATCATCGATATTCTCCAATCTCGTTTCAATGATCTTATCAAGAAATATCTTAATGAGACAATTAAGCCAACACTTAAGGCTCTATTATTTGAATACCTAAAGGATGATAACGAGGATATTGAAATATTATATAATGAGTCGGAGCGCTCAATCTCAGCTCTTCTTGTCGTGCCGACACAAAACGAATCAGGAGAAATAAGCAAGGGCAAGATTAATCCTAGGGCATATTTCAACACATTTCGGTTCAAGATGTTTGTTGTGTCTCTAAAGATAGCACTCGCATGTTGTGCAAAATTGATATATAATACCAACTGGCCGATAGTCATCGATGATGTCTTCAATTCCAGCGACTTCAACAATCGCTCAAGGATGGACGAATATGTCAAAAAGATATGCGAGACATACGATGGTTTAGAAAAAGTAAAAGACATGCAGCTCCAGATTATACTGTTCACTCAAGATGATGTAATAGGAGATGCCGTATTCAAAGGATTGACAAGGCGCAATAAGAGTGCTAAGCTACTGCGCATTCACGATTACAGATGTTTCAATAATTCTGAGATAATTAAAAGTGATGATGACGTCACTCATGTCAACATTGGCATAGAAATAGATAGCCACTATTTCGGTTAATATACTTTCAAAAAGGCATAGATCCTTACAATTATGAATATATTTACTTGAATCCGATTAGGATTGTTTGGCAGAAACAATCCCGTCAATTTGAAAAACTTTTTCAGAAGCATTATGACGGTCAAACCCGTAAAAGATACGGAAGAATTATGTCAAGAACTAGGTATCAATTATGATAAGTTTGCCAAATGGGCAAATTATGAATTGGCAAGATGTAAAGATAAAAAAGAAAAATACATTCTAAATCAGATTTATACTCTCTATTCATTAAATTTGCTTGAAAATACAATAAACAGTAGCAGTTCAAAATTAGCAGAGCATAATGCACGAGAAATCAAAGATATAGAAGATTCAATATCTTGATGAGAAAAGATAAGTGCTCTTTCATTATGAAAATTCCTGAAATAAATAGACTATATATAGTAGAATCTCTATCGGGCGATGATGCAAAAACAGGGAAAGAACTATCGGAAAGTCTTAATGATTGGGTTCCTGGTGTATATCCTGATAAGAAAATTAAATATGTGCCAATTCAAACAAAAGCTCAGTTTATAGAATTCTTCAATAATTTATACAATGAAATAGAGACAAATCATATTTACCCAATCATCCACTTTGAGATTCATGGAGACACCAATGGCAGAGGTTTGGTTTTATCTGATGGAAGTTTGGTATCTATAGAAGAATTGGGAGGCCTATTGAGAAAATGTAATGAGGCCACAGGTTGTCGACTCTTTATATCTCTTGCAGTATGTCATGGATTGATGACGCTTTTTTCTATATCTTCTACTCATACAATGCCATTTTTAGGAGTCTTGGGGTCTTTGGATAAATTGTATGAAAATGATATTCGGATTCGTTTTACTTCATTTTATGAAGAACTCTTCTCTTCATTTGATTTAGAAGAAGCTACCAGACGACTTCAACTAGCAAATGGCTCATTACGATCAGAATATTCTTGCCATATGGCAAAAGAGTTATTTATAAAAGCGTATTGCAGATATTTGAAAGAGGAGTGCACCCCTAAAGGTCTTTCTCGTCGAGCCAAATCTTGTTTTCGCACAAGATCAAGAGAAGAGAGACATAGGTTTAAAATCCATTTTAGAATGCAAGAAATCCGGAAAAGGGATAAGGATTACCAGCTTTTCAGAGATCGATTTTTCCTTATCGATAGATTCCCTCAAAATATTGAATATTTCGATCTCCCGGCTACAACTTCCGAACTGCTAAGAATTAGTAGAGAAAATGGATGGTGATTCCATCACAATGGACTTCTCTTTCATCATCTGATTCATTAAACTTTGCTATAAAAGATATGGAAAATTTTTCTTTGCTTTTTATTTTTGCTGAATCCTCAAAGGAAATAATCATAGAAGGTGACGGCGACGTGTTCGATATGGCAAAGTTCGATCTGATAGCTACTTTTGCAGAGAATATAGATTTCATCTGCCATACGATAAAATTTTGTCCATATAAGCGCAACTCGGATGATTTACGTGAAAGACTGGTACTTCTTTCCGACAAATATAAGGCTGTTCTTCCCAAGATCCAGCAATTACCAGCTTTTTTCAAGAATCAGCCGGATATGGAATGGTTCTTTATCGGATTCAATCATATTCCTAATCAAGGTGAATTAATTAAAATAGGGGCTTCACTTGAGCACTTAAACAACGGCAAGTCCTATCAAAAGCTTCTTGATGAAATAGATGGACGATTTAGTGGAGTGACCGGTAAATATGAAATCTGTACATTCTATGGCAATACAAGGAAAAAATTCTACGGGGAGCGTGACAAATCCAAACGCATTTGTCGTTACTGTCACCGGACAATAGCAGACGGCGCACGATTCTCACAGGAGGCTCACGCCATATCCGACACTTTAGGCAACAAGGTCCTTTATAGCTATGACGAATGCGATGAATGTAATGATTATCTTGGCAGTCATTGTGAACAAGATTTTAGTGAATTTCTCAGATTTGAAAGATGTTTTTGGGGGATAAAGAGTAGGGGAGGTATTACTGAAATAAAAGGTAAGAACTTCACGATGAAGCATGAGGAAGGTAAGTCGGTTGATATAAAATATTTTTTAGATTCCGACGAGGTGAATGTCACTCCATCTGATATTGTTTGCCAATATGAATCGGTCTATAATCCACAGAATATATATAGGGCGTTGGTTAAATATTTCTTGGGTCTATTGCCACAAAAGTATGTGTCGCATTTTGAAAAGACTGGAAGTTGGGTCAGAAACAAGGATACAGATGGAAATCCAGTATCCCTCCCCAATTTACCAGTGATTAAAAGACTGAGAACCGACAGGCTTGTAGCCCATCCGCAATTGGTCATGTACATAAGGAAAGACAACGACAAAAGTCTTCCATATGCAGTAGGTGAGTTCCATATATTCAACTACATTTACGCATACATCATACCTGGCAGTGATGGCGATGACAATGATTTTTGTACAAAAGATGATTTCCTCAGATTTTGGAATTATTTCAAGCATTATAAAGTCATCCCTCACTGGGACTCATATATATTTGATAAAGATGAAAAGAGAGTAGTACCTCTCAACATCAAAATTTCCTCTCTTCCTACATCCAAAGCATAACTGATCGTTGATAACTAATAGTTTATCGTTTCCTCATAGCGTTTGGCAAGTCCGGAGGCCTTCAATTCCACACATCCACACATATTCACTTCCGGGCAGCCATCGCTTTTTAACCATCTCTCTAGAGTAGTTGATCGGTTATCTCTAATCGTTTATTGTTTTTTTATGAAAGGCATAGTATTAGCTGGCGGCTCCGGAACCCGCCTCTACCCCATCACAAAAGGAGTCTCCAAGCAACTCCTCCCCATTTTCGACAAGCCAATGGTCTACTACCCCATCTCCACCCTCATGCTTGCCGGAATAAGGGATATCCTCGTAATCTCCACCCCACAAGACCTCCCCGGCTTCAAGCGCCTCCTCGGTGACGGCTCCGACTATGGCATCCACCTCTCCTATGCCGAGCAACCATCCCCCGACGGTCTCGCCCAAGCCTTTATCATCGGCAAGGACTTCATAGGAGATGATTCCGCTTGTCTGGTCCTCGGCGACAACATCTTCCACGGAGCAGGTTTCTCCGAAGTCCTCAAAGAAGCAGTCAAGACAGCCGAACAAGAGCAAAAGGCTACTGTTTTTGGTTATTGGGTCAACGACCCTGAACGCTACGGCGTAGCTGAATTCGACAAAGAAGGCAACTGCCTCTCCATCGAAGAAAAGCCCCAGCATCCAAAAAGCAACTACGCAGTAGTAGGCCTCTACTTCT
>CAZGGB010000154.1:0-5249 GCA_964525115.1 uncultured Sangeribacter sp.
ATCTATACTCAAGTGTGAAAATATCTGGTCACATTCCTGTGCTTGCATCTCCATTATAGATGCAAAGATTGCTACAGAGACTGAGACCGTTATCCTTATAAGCATTCTGATATGTTGGAACTTACTTTTCATGACAAGGTGGGTTAATATGTTTTGCGATGCAAAGATAATAATTTTTGTCTAATTGTCCCAACGTCACCTCATACGGCAACGTTGGGACCACCATGAAATTACCTGAAATTATACCTGAAATTATCTATAGCCAATATTCTGATCTGCAGGTGTGATGTCTTCATTTTGTTCTATTTCTTCATTGGGAATAGGATAACGCACATGATAGTCGCTGATAGTGCCTGAGCGTTTTGCCCATTTGTTGCGAGATTTCACATATTCCACAAATTTACCGGTGCGAATAAGGTCGAAACGACGCCATCCTTCTCCAAATAATTCACGCATTCGCTCGTCAAGAATCTTGATCCTGAACTCATCCTGACCCATAGTGTTCCATTTCTTATCGTCAGGCAACTGGAATCCCCAAGCGCGATTTCTTACCTGATTTACAACGTCAATTGCATCAGTAGTGCGGTTCAGTTCGTTAAGACATTCAGCATAGCTGAGCAGTACATCTGCATATCTGAGCATTGGAATGTTCTTACCGGAATTCCACATATTGTTGAGGCCTACATCTGAATGCTGATCTGTGCGGAAATCTTCATACTTCTTGATATGAGGCTTTAGCTCATCATGATCCTCTCCAAGATCCTCCCATGCCACACAGTCAAGATTTGGGGTCACTCCATAATAAGTGAAATCATAGCGTATTGACTCGTCGCGTCGAAGGTCGCCTTCTTCCCAGATGCCACCATCCTCAACATTACTGTAAGCATATTCAGTCACTACTACGTGATCATATCCAGCAAAGTAGCAACCGTCGCTCCACCAGTTCTGAGCTACACGAGAACCAATCTGGAACATAATCTTATTCTGATTCGGAGTGTTGTTGAACTGCAACTCGAAGATAGACTCATTAGTGTTTGGGGTATTATAGTTGAAGAGATCAGCAAAGTTCACCAATTTGTATCCCATCGACATCACTTTCTCAAAACACTGTGCTGCTTTTGCAAAATTGCGAAGACCTGTTTCTTCAGGAGCAGCCATATATGCCTTCCCGAGCATTGCGTAGCCGGCGCCGGAAGTGGCGCGTCCGGGGTCGTTGCTTTCAGGAGCATATTTTGCAGCCTTTTCCAGATCAGCAATCACAAATTTCCAGGTGTCGGTAAGGGATTGACGTCCGTAGCCTGTCTCTTCTACTTTGTTTAGGTCGATTAGTGGTATTTCTCCCCAGTAAGAAGCAAGCTCCAAATCCATAAAGCCCCGTAGGAAACAAGCTTCTCCAAGAAGATGGGCAGCTTTTGTTCCGGCTTCTATCTGGTCAGTATCGAGCGCACGAATTATCTTGGCAGCAGCAGTGACAACCGGAAAGCGAGCGTTCCACTGGTCTTTTACCCTTCCAGTAAGAGAGTTTAGATTGGCATCATAGTTGTCGAGACTGCCATTCTCTCCTCCATCTTTCATCTGGAGTGCACCACGCTGTATTTCATCAGTGCCTGTCCAAAGAAACCATGATTCGTTGTCGGCGCGTGTTTTGTCGCGCATATTATTATATATGCCTGTTAGGTTTGATTCAATATAGGCCAAATCACTGTAGATTTGTTCCTCAGTAAGCCCCATTTGGCTATCTTCGGTAAGGAAGTCGGAGCAGGAGGTCAGTGCGCCACAAGAGATAGCCACCAACAAAAGAGATTTTATATTAGTTTTCATTGAAGTCTGGTGTTAGAATGTGAGATTCAAGCCGAAAGTGAATGAGCGAGTTGCGGGATAACCATAGTCTCCGGTCTCCGGATCAAAGCCCTTGTATTTAGTGGCAGTGAAGAGGTTGCTACCTGAGACATATACCCTGATATTGTCGAAATGAATTGTCTGCATCCATTTCCGTGGAAGGTTGTAGCTAAGACTCAAAGTAGCCAATCTCAGATATGAAGTGTTCTGTATAGCGAAATCAGTATCCCATGCATAATAAGGATTATAGCCTGAGGATGTGTTGGTGATGGCTCTTGGGAATGCAGCGTTTGGATTCTGTTCGCTCCATCGATTGAGCAAGTCGGTGGTTGCCATTGAGGTGCCTGTGGATGCGAGCAAAGATTCATAGTAACCGCTAATCTTTTTCCCTCCGATAGAGTAGTTGAAAATTGCGTTCAGAGTAAGTCCTTTCCATGAGAAATCTGTAGAGAAACCTCCATACATCTTCGGATCCATGCACCCTACAATCACACGGTCGTTCTGGTCTACAACTTTGTCTCCGTTCTGATCGATTGCGAAGAGGTCGCCGATACCTACGTTCTTTCCGTTGTAGTCGATGCCTTCCCACTGGCTGCGGTTGGCTTCTGTCGCAATTCCACCGCATTCAAGCGTATAGATTGAATTGAGGGATTCTCCAAGGAAGATGTTGCCAGTACGCTCTGTGCCGTTGAGGATGCGTTCTACGCCACCATGCAGCTTATTCACCTTGTTATGATCGAGCGAAAGATTTGCAGAGACATTCCAAGTAAAATCGGGTGTATCAATCGGGGTAGCATTAACCGTCATTTCAAAACCGCGGTTAGTGACAGATCCGATATTTTCCCATTCCTCACTGTAGCCGGAGGTCAGTGCAAGGGAATGCTTCAGGAGGAGGTTGTCGTTGTTGATGAAAAATCCATCAAGCGAGAGACGGAGGCGATTGTTCAGGAATGCCATGTCAAGACCGATGTTGGTCTGTTTCTGTTTTTCCCATGTCAAAAGTGGATTGCCGAGCAGGCCACTGGTAGCGTAGGATGCCAACCCATTGCTTACAGAGGAGTAATACATAGTGGCGTATGCATAGTTTTCAATATCCTGGTTGCCTACCACGCCATAGCCGACACGTAGCTTAAGATTGTCGAAGACATGTTGATCTTCCATGAATTTCTCGTTCGTCACCGCCCAGTTGGCAGAGAATGAAGGGAAGATACCCCACTTATGACCGGGACCGAATTTCGAGGAGCCATCGTAACGGGCTGTCACAGTCAAGTAGTAGCGCTGATCGTAGTTGTAGTTAGCTCTGATAAGATAAGAGAGAAGAGAGGATGCATAGAAATTAGAACCTATCACTTTCTTATCGTTTGCAGCTGCACCACCGAGGTCGTTAAAGCCAAGATCGTTAGAAGCGAAACGGTCACCCTGAGCCAATGTGTAATTGAAAGTGTTGCGAGATGCGGATGTACCAATAAGGAAGTCGGTATTGTGTACATCAGCGAATGTGCGGCGATAAGTTACGGTGTTATCCCATTGCCATGAGAGTTTTGTCCAACGTTCATGTTTTGCACGCGCATCGCCATTATAATGGCGGATCGACTGCTGCACATAGTCAGGGGTATATTCCATCCAAGTCTGATTTGCCAAATCGATTGCGAACGTAGAGCGGATATTCAGACCCTCGACAGGATTTATGTTGATGTAATTGGATGAAATCAAACGGTCGCGTACACGCTTCTGATCCACTTCGAGAGAATTATAGGGGTTGTAGTCATTGTTGTTTGCTTCTGTGTGGGCGCGATAGTAGAGTGTCAGATAGTCGTAGGTGTAGCGGGTTGCCGGATCCTTATATGGAGCAGGGTTGAGAAGAGGGTTGGCTCCCATAGCTTGGTTGAACACCTCGTCAACCGGCATTTTGTCGTCGGAGCGTGAGAACTGGGTGTTGGTGCCAACGCGTAGCCATGACTTAATGTCTGAGTCAACGTTCACTCTGCCTGAGTAGCGGTTGTTGTTTGTTCCGATGGTAATACCCTTGATACCGCTATAGTTGAAGCTTGCAAAGAAATTGTATTTTTCTCCACCGTTTGAGAAGCTAACAGTGTGGCTCTGAGTGACGCCTGTCTGAGTAAACCGGTCAAGCCAATCGTAAGATTCTCCAGACTTATAAGTAGCTAATTCTTCTGCAGAGAAAGCTGTAGTGGTTCCTAAAAGAGTGTTCTGAATATATGAGTTGCGATCTGCTCCCGGATTTGAGTGTATATAGCCGTTTGCAAAGGCATCTATTCTAAGATCTCCAAGCTGCTGAGCATCCATTGTCTTAGGACGATGGGCTATATGCGAAGTCTGCACCCAACCATCGTAGGTCACTTTTCCTTCACCTTTGCGACCTTTTTTAGTTGTGACGAGAATAACGCCATTTGCACCTCGCGAACCGTAGATAGCAGTAGCTGATGCATCCTTAAGCACCTGGATTGACTCTATATCGTTAGGATTGATAGAATTGAACGATCCGAAATCACCATCCATTACAAGACCATCAATGACGTAGATCGGAGAGGCACCGGAATTGATCGTGTTGATACCACGCACTCTTACGGTGGCATCGTCGCCCGGCTTGGCGCTTGGGGTCACCATAAGGCCAGCCATCTTTCCCTGAAGTGCACCAGCAACAGTGGTAGAGGGAGTCTCATTGAGTTTTTCTGCATCAAGATAGCCTACGCTGCCTGTCAGGTCGGCTTTCTTCATTGCTGCACCCACTACAATCACTTCGTCAAGTTCGGAAGAGTTTTCACTCAATGAAATATTCATTTGTCCATCTGCCGGAACTTTGAAATCAGCTGTCGTATACCCTACATAAGACACTTGCAGAGTACTTCCAACAGCCACTCTAAGGCTGAAGTCTCCGTCAATGCCGGTGGCAGTTCCTGTTGAAGTTCCTTTTACAAGTATTGTGGCTCCTATAAGGGGCTCCTGTGTGGCTGCGTCAACTACTACGCCACTCACTGTGATTTCCTGTGCCAATGCCGGCATCGCCGACAATATCGACATCAGAATGAATAAAAATATCTTCTGCATGATATGATGTTAGTTTTAGATTTCTTGAATGTGAAGAACTGTGCTATCGAAATTGTTGCCTATGCCAAGGGATATTCCTTCGTTCATAAGATAATCGCCGGGGAATACCTGTCCATCGCCATAAAATGATGGCCAATCTTTCTTGTTGATCTCAGTCACACGGTATTGTTTATTTGGGTCAAGTCCTTTGAGACGAGTCTGGAAGAAAGTGGTGCGTCCGTGATATTTAAGGCTGTAAGCGAAGAAAACAGCTTCTTTGCCGTCTTTAGATACATACTGGTGTGATGCCCAACCTGTGCCATCCTCCGGATTCTTAAGTCGATAAAGGTCGCCAAACTGAA
>CAZGGB010000155.1:0-5247 GCA_964525115.1 uncultured Sangeribacter sp.
TGCTTTCGTTGACATACCATACGGGATATACTCCTTTGGCGCGGTTGCCGTCTTTATCGAGGATGTTAAGCTCCACATTGTTGAATTCGTCGACAGAGATTCCGATCTGATAGTCGGAAGCCTGGGGTATTCCAGCCATTGAAGGCTGGAAGTTAGGCTCTGTGGAGCAGGCTCCCAAGACGAGCATCACTCCCGCCATAGTGGCGAAGCCTAAGATTTTATTTGTAGTCTTCATTTTGTCTTATTTTTAGGGAGAGTGAATTACTGGAAATAAGCGTCGTTTTGCTTGAGTGTGCCATGGCACTTGTCAATCTCAGACTGTGCGAAGGGGAGATACTTCTTATTATCAGTATAGTTGCCTGTACGATCGTCAGGTATCTCGTTGCCTTTTACAAGATAATCTTTCGCAAGTCCCGTACGGATAAGGTCCCAGTAGCGCTTGCCTTCGCCGAGGAATTCCCATGCACGTTCCTGGATGATATTATCGAGAGTTGCCGGAACTGATTGCAGACCTGCGCGGGAACGAACCTTGTCAAGGTATGCTTGTGCATTGGGAGAGCCAAGTTCAGCCGCATTGAGAAGTGTCTCTGAATAGCGGTAGAGACGGAGGTTATTGTTATAATTGAGAGTCGGCTCTCCGCTTGTATTGGTGCCGATTTTTCCGGCATATTTAGCAAGGAAAAGACCGGTGTCTTGGAATTTTGCTTCATAAGATCCAGGCTCAGGCTGCCAGATAGATGCATCACGACGAATATCTGCAGGATCATATGAGTCATAGCATGATTGACGGACGGTTCCGAATCCCCAACCGCCACCACTGTGAATTCCGTCAGCGCTATTGTAATTACGAGGGAGTATCATCGCAGGCACAACTGTGCCGCCGGCTGTGCCACCCCATTCCCAGTTTCTGCCTGCTTGATAATCAGAGTAGTTGATTTCCCATACAGATTCGATGCCCCACTCGCCTGTGACATCCCAGATAGAAGCAAAGTCACTGACAAGGTCATACTTGCCGGAGTTGATGATCTCTTCCATATATTTCAGAGCTGTCGGCTTGCGAGATGCGTCATTTTGATACATGACCACTTCTGCATAAAGCATATATACAAAGTGCTTCGTCACGCGACCAAGTTCTGAACCTTCGCACTTATCAGGAAGGCGATTGTATGACAACGCTTTGTCAAGGTCTTCGATTATGAACTCATATACTTCGTCTGCGCTATACTGTGGAGCTATATAGTCACCTTCAAGATTTGTAGTATAGTAAGCGATATTGCCCCACCAATGCCAAAGGTAGTTGTAGTAGAATGCTCGGAGAGCCAGTATCTGGGCTTCGTAGTATTCACGGTTTGCAAGTTCCTGGTCTGTGCTGGGCTTCCAATAGTCGTACATGTAATGGATGGCATCGTTGCATCGCTTCACTCCTGAGTAGGCATTTGAATAGGAAGTATTCTTCTCCATGTTAATGGGGGTAGTGTTGAAGTTGAAGACTGTCTTCCATTCTGCACTCATGTCACCTACATCAGCACCGCCGGGGAAACATTGGTCAGCAAGCACTTCCGGAAAGATATTCAGACCATAGTAATCATTTGCATAGTCGAACCAATGGAGTGGATCGTAAGCAGCAACGACAGCTTGTTGTATATTAGCCTCAGTTGTGTAGTAATCCTCAACAGGATCCTGCGTATTGTTTGTGATTTCCAACCAATCGCTGCCACAGGATGCGAGTCCAAGACTCATAGCAGCTATCGGAAAAAAGAGGAATGATTTTTTATTGAGTTTCATGTTGATAATCATTGTTTGGGAAATTAGAGAGAAATGTTGAATCCTACTGAGAATGTCCGAGCTTCCGGATAGTTACCGTAGTCTACACCTATATTAGTACCATCCCCAACCTCAGGAGTGAAACCATGATACTTTGTCGCAGTGAATAGGTTTTCACCCATTACAAACACCTTGAAGTTATCAAGACCAATTTTCTTGATAATATTGAAGGGAAGAGTGTAAGAAAGAGTCAAATTTGAGCAACGTAGATATGCACCATCGTGGATATAGAGATCTGAGCTCTGCCAGTTACGGTTGTCGGCGATACGATAGATGGGTATAGAGTTGGATGTGCCTTCTCCAACCCAACGGTTGAGCATCCAGGATGGCAAATTCTTAGCAGGAGTATCGTTGCGAAGCGAAGCGTCAAAAATCTGGTTGCCCCAAACACCTTGGAAATAAGCTGTCAGCTGCAGACCTTTCCATCCGAAACCTACATTGAAGCCATATGTCCAGTCGGGAAGACCCTTGCCAATCTTAGTGCGGTCATCAGCATTGATTGTGCCGTCGCCGTTGGTGTCGACAAAGACAACGTCGCCAGGCTGTGCAAAATATGATACTTGAGAAGCAGTGAGACCATATTTTTCATTGTAGGCATCTGCTTCTGCCTGATTCTGGAAAATTCCAGCAGTCTTATATCCAAAGAAGTATGGGAATACTTCACCGTTCATTGAACGTACTATGTCGCCTGCCGTTGCGTTAGAAATTTCTGTTCTCCAACCTTCGGAGTTACCAAGTTTGACAAGTTTATTCTTCACGTAGGAGAGATTGCCTCCAAGATTAACTTCAACTTCACCAAAAGTGTGAGCCCAGCGGAGATCCATTTCCACACCGGTATTATCCATGGTTCCGACGTTGCCGATAGGAGCAGTCTCACCTACATAGGTCGGGATCATCATGGTCATAAGCATACCTGTAGTGCGTTTCTTATACCAGTCGATTGTGAACTGGAGAGAATTGTCAAGGAATCCAAGATCAAGACCAATGTCGGTCTGTGTTGATTCCTCCCATTTGAGATCGGGATTGGGAAGGCCGGAAGCTTTTGAACCATATGTCTGGCTTGATCCTTCAGGGCCGAAATAATAGTTGTTATTGCCTTCGGTCAGCACTGTATAACGGAAGTCTCCGATTGATTCGTTACCGTTCTTACCCCATGACACGCGAAGTTTTGTGTTGCTCCACCATGCCGGACGATCTTCAAGGAATTTTTCATTCGTGGGATTCCAACCAGCTGAGAAGGATGGGAAAGTAGCCCATTTGTGGTTTGCACCAAAGCGAGAAGAACCATCTCGACGCACTGTAGCCTGAATCATATAGCGACCGTCGTAGTCGTATGAAACTCGGCCGAAGTAAGATAGAAGTCTTGGCCATGCGGAATCAGGACCGGCATTACCTGTACGGTTGCCACCATCTTCTTCTCCTGGAGCACCCTGCGCTACAGTCACCCAAGGTTTGCTGAAATTATATAGTTTGTTGGCACTTGCATTAATCCACCATCCGGTGTTTTCTTTTGCTGATTGTCCTAACACAACGTTTATGTGGTGGTCGCCGAAAGTCTTGTCATAGAGGATTAAATTCTCCAACTGCCATGCCCACCCACGGTTAATGCCGGATGAGGCGGAAGCCTGAATTGAAGAGGTGTGGCTGAGAGGACCTGCGTAGCTTGGCTCAGAGTGATTGTCATAGCCCCAGAAACCAAGGTCGCCACCGAAGCTTATTCTATAAGACAATCCGTCCCAAAGTTGGAGTTCTCCAACTAAGTTCATCACAATCTTATGGCTCCAGTTTTTACCAGCAGGGAACGACCATCCGTAGAATGGATTAGTAAATTCCTGATAACCTCCGCCAAATGCTTCGGGCACAGTGTAAAGATTTCCTGCTGAATCATAACGTGGAACATATGAGCTGTTGCTGGCAAAATAGTCTAACTGATGCTGATATTCAGCGGAGCCCGGAGATAGTGTCGGTGTGAGCATGGGGGAGAGACTGAGGGCATTAGTGATAGGAGCTCCATAGTAGGCGCCTCCACCACCGAAACCTTTCGAATGGATGCGGGCATAAGAAATATTGGTAGTCAAGACAAACTTGTTGAGCCAATTGCGCTTCTTGCTCTCATCGAAGAGTGTATAGATGTTGTTGGCACGCAGTGTCAGACGATTGTAGTTGGATTGATTGTAGTTGCCACCAACTATACCTTCTTGATCAAAGTATCCGAAAGAAAGGAAATAGTTTACTTTCTCACTTGCACCCGATACGGAGAGCTGATGATTCATTATCGGAGCATTGTCGTTGAAGATTGCAGCCTGCCAATCATAACCCTCGCCATAGCTATATGGATCTGCGTAGGGTGCGGGCTGACCAATATTCATGTATCCCTCATTCTTCATGATAGCATACTGAGTAGCATTGAGCATACTGAGTGATTTCTGCTTTGATTGCCAGCCATATGAAAAATCGTAGTTGATTTTTGCGCGTCCCTTTACACCGGTTTTAGTGGTGACAAGGATCACACCATTGGCAGCGCGGGCACCATAGACAGCACCTGATGCAGCATCCTTAAGCACCTCGATGCTCTTGATATCGGAAGGGTTTAGATAGTCGATGCCACCGTCGATAGGCATACCGTCTACGATATAGAGAGGGTTGGAGTTGTTGATTGTGCCGACACCACGCACGCGGATCTGAGCAGCCGAACCAGGCTGGCCGTTGGCAGTAGTGGCAGTTACACCGGAAGTTACACCCTTAAGAGCGTTCTGAACATTGGTTGGGAGTGTCTGAGCGAGGGTTTCTTCGCCGACACTTGAGATAGCAGCCGTCACGACGCTCTTCTTTTGTACGCCATAGCCGACTACCACTACGTCGTCGAGGATCTGAGAGTCTTCGATCATCTGGATTGTGAGGTCGGACATAGCGCCCGTCACTTTCACTTCCTGAGGAGTGCAGCCGATGTAATTGAAATAGAGGGTCGACCCTTTGGGTGCATTAATGGAGAATGCTCCCTCAATATCGGTAGCAGTACCCGTAGCAGTACCTTTCACCATTACGGTCGCACCGATCAGTGGTTCTCCGTCGAGTGAAGATATCACCTTTCCGGAGACTTTGACATCCTGTGCGTAAATGCCCAAGGAAGTCAAGATCGCGATTAGAAGCAAGGTTAACTTTTTCATCTGGTTGTTATTATTGGGTTATTAAATTATTTCTTTTGGAAGATGCGTACGTAGTCTACTATCATGGAAACCGGGAGTGCGCTTTCGTCAACTCCTTTGTATCCGCCCCAGTCTCCACCCCAAGCGAGGTTGAGAATAGGATAGAAGGCATAGTGGAAAGGCCAGCTGTCATGGTCGGCACCCATGGAGGCTTTTGTGGCGCGAAGCTGAACTTTGCCATCTACATACGTCACTATCTCCTCTTCAGTCCATTCGC
>CAZGGB010000156.1:0-5244 GCA_964525115.1 uncultured Sangeribacter sp.
CAAATTCCCCATTCTCTCATTTGCTGCTGCAAAGTTAGGGTTTACTCGCTTTATTCTTGCTGACAGAAAACCGGCCAGTTTTTATTTGCAACCAAGAATACGGCTAAAGTAGATGCTCACGGGTATGTTCATACCTATCCGGGCTCATTCCTTGCCTTTTGGCTTGGGGTGAGTTTTGGGTGGCTGTATATACCGGCGTGAGTTTCTCGAAAAGCATTTTTGGTTGCAAAGGGCCTTGGCCGGTGCCTCTGTAAGAGAATATGCTAAGTACAGATTCTCACGTCTTTTGTTATTTAAACCGGCCAAAATATGTTGCGAGGAGAATCCGCGATTCCGATGAATCGCCATGAAAGCGACTGATAAAATAAAACTTGCTGAGCGCATACGCTCTATTGAGGGGCTGACCGATGAAGAACGGTCGGCATTGATCGGCTTACTCAACGAAACCAAGACCTACGGACTTGTGTGGGAAGATAAGCCGGAGGATGTGGAAGAACGTCTGCGCGACGAACTTCCTGTTCTCGTCGAAGATAAATTTAAGGCTCTTACTGAGGGAGGTGCCGACGCGCCTAATCATGTTTTGATTGAGGGCGACAATCTGGAAGCCCTTTCAACCCTTGCTTATACCCATGCCGGAAAGATTGATGTAATCTACATAGATCCACCGTACAACACCGGCAACAAAGACTTCATCTATAACGACTCCTACGTTGACTCCGAGGACAGCTACCGACACTCCAAATGGCTCTCCTTCATGTCAAAACGCCTCCGCATAGCCAAGAAACTCCTCTCCGACCGAGGTGTTATCTTCATCTCAATTGATGACAATTCCCAAGCAGATCTAACTATACTCTGTAGAGAAGTTTTTGGAGTAGATAGATATGTAACATCTATACCTCGAGTTACGAAGTTGCAAAGATCAGCTCAAGAAAAGCACATGGATATTTCTCACGATTATGTATTATGCTTTACCAAGTCAGAAGATTTTGAACGGATTGTTAAAAGAGATTTTGATGAAGAAAAAATCAGAATTGACAATATTGGGTCTTATATTGAAGGCGACACTAAAGCGATTCTTGCAGACAAATCAAAAGGATATTCAGAGGGAGGGGATTATGATTTTGAATACAAAGGTATAGTCTATTCCCCAATTGATAAACATGGGAATAGGAACAGATGGCTATGGACAAAAAAACGTATGCAGGCGGCAGCAGATTTAGGAATTCTCGTACCTACTAAATCGTCATTAAGAATGCAACTATATTTGGACAAAAAGTTTGATGACAAGACTAATGTCATGGTTGATAAAAATCCGAATTTGGTATTCCATTCAATAGATTTAATGACACAATCAGAATACACCAATACAAAAGGAAGCCAAGAATTAAAGGAAATCGGCTACGATCTTTTCAAAAAATTCAACAATCCAAAGCCGTTATCATTAATAAAATTTTTATTATCCTTAAATTCAAATTCAGAGAGTTATATCCTTGATTTCTTCGCAGGTTCAGGCACCACGCTTCATGCTGTTATGCAGCTGAACGCGGAGGATGGAGGGAAGCGGCAGTGTATTCTCTGCACTAATAATGAAAACGGCATTTGCGAGAATGTTACATACGAGCGTAACAAGCGTGTTATCAACGGTTACACAAAACCGAATGGCGAGCATGTAGTGGGTTTGCACGACAATAATCTCCGTTACTATCGCACCGACTTTGTTGGTCGCAGTCGCTCCACTAAGAATATGCGCCGCTTGGTTCAGCTCTCCACCGATATGCTCTGCATAAAGGAAAACCTATATGCCGAGCAGAAGCAATTTGCCGGTCTGCCGACCTTCAAAAATATCTATCGCTATTTCGCAGACGAGGAAAAGAAAATGCTCATAATCTATGACGAGCGATATGTAGATGAAATTGTAAAGATGATAGAAAAGGTGGAAACCGAAACGCCTATCAAGGTATATGTATTCTCGCCGAGCGAAGACCCTTGGGAGGCAAGTTTTGAGCCTGTAATTGACAAGGTTGACCTTTGCGCTTTACCGCAAGCAATCTACAACACCTATAAGCGTATATTGCCGAAACGCAAGAATAAGCCCATTGACGAAACCGACGAAGACGCTCTCGCCACCAATAACGATGAAGAAAGTCTCGGTGGACTATTTGACGAGAAAGGAGGCGCGGAATGAAAACACTTCAATATCAACAGGACGCAATTAAGGAACTTACCGACAAGACCATAAAACTCCTTAACCTCGGCGGCTCACGGCGAAAGATTGTATTTGAGGCACCGACCGGAGCCGGAAAGACCGTTATGGCTTGCCAAACACTCGCCAATATCGTTGACGAACTGCGTACACGCAGCGACAGCCGATATAAAGAATGTGCTTTTATATGGTTTGCTCCACGCAAACTACATCTGCAAAGTTATATGAGCCTTAAAGGGGCTTTCGGAGAAACCCGCAAACTTACCCCTGTTATGTTTGACGAACTCGACCAAAGCGAGGGCATTCAGCCGGGTGAAATCCTTTTTGTGAACTGGGAAAGCGTCAATAAGGAGAAAAACGTAATGGTGCGCGACAGCGAAAGCAGCGCGTCTATATATGAAATAACCCGAAGGACACAGCAAGAACTCGGCTTGCCAATCATTGCCATTATAGACGAGGAACACATGTTTTGGTCTAACAACGCCGACAAGACCCGACAAGTTCTTGAACGTATCAATCCAGCTATCGAGCTTCGCATCTCAGCGACACCGAAGACTGTTCGCCCCGATGCGCTTTACAAGGTTGACCGTCAGGATGTCATTGCCGCCGAGATGATAAAGAAAGAGGCGGTTCTTAATCCTGAAATTGACGTGAACGCCGGTGAAGATGAAATAGCCCTGAATGAGCGACTGATTAAGGTTGCCCTTGAAAAACGCGAAGAAATTGCCGAGGCTTACAGGGCAGAAGGTGTAAATATCAATCCGCTGCTGCTTATCCAGCTTCCGAATGACAAAAAAGAGTCGATGACTACGGAAGATGAAAAAGTAGCCGAGCAAGTTAAGACCTACCTTAAATATATGCACGACATTACCGAAGAAAACGGAAAACTTGCCGTGTGGCTATCAAACGAGAAGTCTAATCTTGCCGGACTTGAACAGCCCGACAATCTCGCACAGGTACTTCTTTTCAAAGAGGCTATCGCACTGGGCTGGGATTGCCCTAGAGCCTCAGTGCTGCTAAATTTCCGTAAACTGTCGAGCGACGAGTTTACCATTCAGACCATTGGGCGTATACTCCGTATGCCGGAGCAACGCCATTATCCCAATGAACTTCTGAATTACGGTTACGTCTATACTGACCTCGCAAAAGATAAGATAAATATCTGCTCTGCCGATGCAAGCTATATTCTGAAAGATACTCTCATAGCACACCGCAGAGCCAACCTTTGTAATGTATCGCTGAAATCGGTTTACTCCGAGCGACCGAACATTGAGCGTAACTATCTCGGTCCCGACTTCCGTAAAGTGCTTTATGACACCGCAACCGAGTTTTGGAGGCTCGAACAGGGTGCAGGGCTTTTCTCCATTGCCGAACTCGCCGCGATGCGTGGCGACGATGAAGAATACCAACCGCTTCCCGAAACCGACGACGATACCATAAATGAGAACCGCCGCCGCGTAAAAAATTCCATCCGCCTTGATGTAAAAACCATCAATATCGAAATTCCGAAAGACGTTCATTTCCAAAACGAGGTGCAGACTCTCACTGTGGATCGTGCGAAATTCGCCCGAACCACCGGCGAGATTGACGGTGTTTTCCTTGCCTACATCGACGGCAAAGGAGGTCAGTTTGAGCGTAAAGGGCGCACCGATAAGATTGCGAGCTTCCTTACAGAACTTATCGCAGACTTCTTCGGCATCTACGAAACCGATGCGAAGAAAGTTGTGCTGTATCACGAGAACCGACCGAAATTTGACCGATTGCTCGAAACGGCTCTTGAGAAATATGCACGAAAGCGTCAGATTGCCGCCGCTCGTGCCGCCGCAACTCGCGTATATAAAGAACACGAATGGGAGGTGCCGGAAAAACGTGTGTATGACTCGGACACCAACCACACCGCAGAGGGTAAAAATCACGCTTTGTTACCCTTCATTCAACTTAACACCGCCTCAAATCCTGAAAAGGAATTTGTAAAATTCCTTGAAGCTAACGCGCAATATATTGACTGGTGGTATAAGAACGGCGATAGTGGCAAAGCCAATTATGCCGTCGAATATCACAAAGGAGAAGGTGGCGAAAAGGCTCTTTTCTATGTCGATTTCGTTATTCGGATGAAGAACGGGCATATTTATCTTTTTGACACCAAGAGTATAGGGAGCGATATTTTTGCAGCAGACAAGCACAATGCGCTTCTCAAATATATTGCCGAAAATTCGACAACGGAACAACCGCTTGCCGGAGGGGTTATTTTGCAGCAAGGCTCTAACTGGCTGTATAGTCCGCTACCCATACTCAATACGACCGATACACTTAACTGGAGCAGTTTTTATCCTCAACAAGCATAAGCTATGAGCAGTAAAGGAATAGACCAAAAATTTGTACATTACGGCATACGCCGCGATGACCTTTCTATGATTGAGGCTATCTGCGCCGCAGAGGGTATAGATTTTGATTGGCTTAGTGAAGAAATTCTAAAAGCCTATCACGCAAAAAAAGTTGACGTGATAGAAATTGACGATGCAACTACTGAAGAAATCATCAGAGCCGCTATTCAGAAAATTAAATAAACTTCTTCACTATGCTTATACAAAGAATCAAAGTCAGCAATTACAAGACATATCTTGACCTCGACCTCGATTTGAGTGTTGATGAAGAACGCCCCATTATCCTTATAGGTGGCTCAAACGGCGGAGGCAAAACCACCTTGTTTGAGGCTATTAGCGGTGCACTCTACGGTCTGAAAATCGAGAACCGCGACCATTTTATGGAACTCGTCAATCAAGGTGCTTCGGGTAAAGTTAAGCCCGAAATATCCTTGCAAATCACTTTCAGTGGCAAGGTACTCGGTCAGGAGCAAAAATATATATTGAAGCGTACTTACGTTCTTAACCCTGCCGGGGAACCACTTGAAAGCGTTAGCCTGAATATGAATGGCAACCTCTTTGTGTACGGCACTATGACCGCACCCAAAGACCGCATTCGCAACGAACAGGAAGTAAACAAAATCATCAAGGCTAATCTCCCTCAGGAGTTGAGCCAGT
>CAZGGB010000157.1:0-4955 GCA_964525115.1 uncultured Sangeribacter sp.
ACAATAATCCTAAAATTATCCTCCTTTACTGTCTACTTTTTATGGTGCAACATTTCAAAAAAATAAGTATACTAACAAGGGAATTGGGGCTGCTTTATGTCGAACTTGCGCAGGAGTTCAGCAATGTCTGCCGGGTGGAGATCGGCTTTCAGTGAAATCCTTCATAGAGGACAAGGATAATCATTTTTTTTCAATAATTGGGAATCGAAAATTAAGAATTTATAATTAAAAGTAAAAAAAAAGTTCTTAGAGTCTTTAAGGACCTTAAGAACTTTCAATTGGATATTTCTTATTTTTTACTTACCAAGGAATGCGGTTGATGTATTTGTAGACATAAGTCTGCACACCGTAGGAGTTGCGCCATTGCATCCAAAGGGTGTCGCCGTCGCTAAACCAGTAATTCATCGTTGAGGGGCTGCCGTATTCATACTGGATGTTGATCTGAAGAGAAGATGCGCCGCTTACTGAACGCTGGCACCAATAGGCAAGCTTCTCTGTCTCCTGATAGCCATGGTTGTAATAAAAATATGTGCCACGTCCATCGCCGTTGAAATACATATAGTTGACTTGATCACCTCTCACATAGTCAGAATTGACCTGATAAAGTTGCCAGCATCCGGTGAGTTGCTGGTCGTAGAAAGTATCATTCCATCCGCCCGGTGGCTCTGGATCCCAATAATTTATATCTCCACAAGAAGGGAGAAGGAGCATAAGCAATGCAAATATAGGCAAAAACAGTAGATTCTTTTTCATAAGGAACATCTTTATAATTAATTATAAATTCTTAACAAACTCCTCCCCTAAAAGTTGATGCCAAAGAATCTGAAATTTTCCATATAGCCATACCTGCACTCACAGCCACATTAAGGCTGTGCTTGACTCCATGCATAGGTATCTCAAGGATGACATCTGCCATATCTACTATTGCTTGATTCACTCCCGACACTTCATTGCCTACCACAAGAAGATACTTTTCTCCTTCTTCAGCATGAAACTTCATAAGGTCGATGCTACCATGTGCCTGCTCAAGCACACATATTTTCCAACCCTCTTCTTTCATGCGGGCACATTCATTCACAGCATCTTCCACATAGCGCCAACTTACTGAGTCTTCAGCACCAAGGGCAGTCTTGCTAATTTCCTTATGAGGAGGGATTCCGGTGATACCTGCCATTATCACCTCCCCAACAAGAAATGCGTCTGAAGTGCGAAGTATAGACCCGACGTTTTGCATCGAACGCACATTGTCGAGCAACACTGCAAAAGGAAGTTTCTCCACTTCGCGATATTCCTCCACACTGCAATTAGTCAGCTCTGCTATTGTTTTCTTTTTCATAATTAAGATAATGCGAGCATTCGCTCTATAGGCTTTACCGCTTTCTTTGCGATTTCAGGGTCTACAATGATTTCAGGCTTTCCATCGCGAAGACAATCGCGGAGCTTCTCCAGGGTAATCATCTTCATATAGTCGCATTCATTGCATTGGCATTCGGCATCTTCGGCAGGAGCTGGAATGAAAGTCTTTTCCGGGCATTCACGCTGCATATCGAAGAGAATGCCACTTTCTGTCACCACTATATATTCCTTAGCTTCATCCTTGCGGGCAAAATCGAGAAGTGCTGCAGTACTGCCTACCTTGTCGGCTATCAACTGCAGCGGCCGACGGCATTCAGGATGCACGAGCACCTTGGCTCCGGGATGCTCCTTCTTAAGGTCGGCTATTCCTTGCAGAGAAAAGCGATCGTGGACATGGCAAGCTCCATTCCAAAGAAGCATGGAGCGTCCTGTCACTGAATTTATGTATTCTCCCAAGTTATGATCGGGTCCAAATATTATTTTCTCATCTTCAGGAAGAGATTCCACTATTTTGCGGGCATTGCCGGAAGTGACCACTATGTCGGTGAGAGCCTTCACGGCTGCTGATGTATTGACATAGCTTATCACAGTGTGGTCAGGATGCTCTCCTACGAACTTTCCAAACTCTGTAGGGTCGCAGCTGTCGGCAAGCGAGCATCCTGCTTTTGGATCAGGAATGAGTACAGTGCGGTCGGGGCAAAGAATTTTAGCTGTCTCACCCATGAAGTGCACCCCACACATCACAATGACATCAGCATCTGTCTCGGCAGCCTTACGCGCCAACGCCAGAGAGTCGCCTATGAAGTCGGCTATCTCCTTTATTTCGTCGCGCTGATAGTAGTGGGCCATGATCACGGCATTCTTATCTTTTTTGAGGCGAGCGATCTCATCGGCGAGTTGCTGCTTGTGAGGAGTATCGAGAGCGGAAGTTTTCGACTTCATTTTTTATTTATGTATGTTTTAAAATTAAATTAAAAAATAAAATTATCAACAACAAGAATAAAGGATGTAGATAAATGATCATTACTTTTAGCTGAAATTTTTGGTAATCTCAGTTATTGATGAATCATCTACGGTTGTCTACAGGTTATCAAACTGCAATATTCTGATTTATCAGACAAATGCTGAGGTTTTCTACACGCTGTAGATAACTGCAAAGTTAATAAATTTTCAGAAATAATGTGTAGAAAAAGGGGTAAATTTTGAATAAAACCTTAAGGAAAGTATGAAGAAAAGATGCTGAAAAATAGAGTAGGGCATAAGAGCGCCAAGAAAAGCTTTAGATGTCAAGCTTATTTATCAACAATTTTTATGGGTTTTTCTACAGGTTTTTGACACTTATCTACAGGTTTTCTACATGCAAAAAAGGTCTTTAATGTCCTTACTGATTTTAACGACCTTAGGGAGATTGGGGAAGAAATCATAAAAAAGCTCTTAAAAATTGAAAAAGATTTGTGTAATCGGGGAAAAATGATTAATTTTGCGGCGCAAAAGAAACGCATTATAAGAGATGTGTGATTTAAAGCAATTCATAATAGCCCTTCCTACTCTTGGCGAAGGCCATCATGAGTATGAGATGAAGGTGGATGGCGACTTCTTTACGTCACGAGGCAACGACGACGTGAAAGAAGCCGATGTCACTGCATATGTAGACATCGATGTGCGTCATGGAGCCTATGTGATAGGCATCACCTGCCAAGGATGGATTGAGATACCTTGTGACAGATGTCTTGATCCGATGCGTCTTGAAGTGGATGATGATTATGACGTGACGGTGCGCTATGGCGAGGAATATGATGAAAAAGAAGACACCATCATCTTGCCGGAGAGCGAAGTGAACTTTGATCTCTCACCTCTTATAGCTGATACAATTTTGCTGAGCATTCCGCTAAGGCACGTACACCCGGAAGGGGAGTGCAATCCGGAGATGAAGGAAATAATGAAAAAACATTCTTCTGAAAGCGTAGAGCTTGAGGAGGAAGACATATAATAGAAAAAACAATAACCTATGGCGGTCATGAATCTTTTCCAGAAAAGGAAGGGAAGAGTGGCTGTCTAATAAATTTTGAATAAAAATGGCACATCCTAAACGTAGACAATCGCACACCCGCACCGCGAAGCGCCGTACTCACGACATGGCGCTCATCCCGACACTTGCAATCTGCCCTAACTGTGGCGCATGGCATGTATGGCACACCATCTGTGGTGAATGTGGCTACTATCGCGGAAAACTCGTGATCGAGAAAGCAGTAATGTAATGACACAAGCTGTAATCACTGGAATATCTTCTTACGTGCCTGACGACATTCTCGACAATGAGATGCTGTCGCAGATGGTGGATACCAACGACGAGTGGATCACAAGCCGTGTAGGAATCAAGGAGCGCCGTATACTTAAGGAGGAGGGCAAAGGGTCGAGTTGGCTTGGCATAAAGGCAGTAGAAAAGCTCTTGAGCGACTATAATATTGACCCCAAAAGCATAGATCTTCTTATTTGCCCTACTTCAAATCCGGACTATAGATTTCCTTCTACAGCATCTGTCATCATCCATGAGTGTGGGCTAAAGAAAGCATATGGCTACGATATTCAGGCTGCTTGCGCAGGCTTTATCGTAGGCATGCAAGATGCCCGCGCATATATCACATCAGGACTCTATAAGAGAATAATAGTGGTATGTGCTGAGAAGATGAGCTCCATGACTGACTATCAGGATAGGCAGACATGTCCGCTTTTCGGCGATGGTGCCGGTGCGGTAATTGTAGAGCCTTCTGAAGATGAGACTCTTGGAGTGAAGGATGCAGAGATCCATGTAGACGGATCAGGACTTCCTCATCTATTGATGAAGGCTGGCGGCAGTGTGAAGCCGGCATCAAAAGAGACAGTAGAGGCACGCGAGCACTATGTCTATCAGGAAGGAAGGGCCGTGTATAAGCATGCTGTCTTTGATATGCTAAGGTCTTCGCTTACGGTGATGCAGCGCAATGGTCTTGATGCAGAGACACTCGATTGGTTCGTACCACATCAGGCCAATCTGCGCATCATAGAAGCGATAGGAGGACGCATCAAGCTTCCGGAAGAAAAGATTTTGGTGAATATCCAGAAAAGAGGCAACACCTCGGCGGCTTCTATTCCTATCTGTCTTGACGAATTCAAGAATAAGCTCCATAAAGGCGACAAGATAGTGCTGACAGCCTTTGGCGCAGGATTCACATGGGGTGCCATGTATCTTGTCTGGGCAATAGACCCTTCTGAAAATGCATAATGCTTAGTTAATGCATAATGCACAATTCAAAATGCATAAAAAAAGAGAAGCAGACGCTTCTCTTTTTTTATTCAATACTAATTCATAGTGAATAATGGACTAACCCGAAACTGCAGTAATCATAATATACAACACATAAGTAGTTCACAAAAATTAAACGATATATGAAAAACAAGCAGCTTGAAAGATCTTGACATGATAACTGCGGCTAATCTTGGCCATCTTGGCATTGTCGTTCAGTCGCTTAGCTGGCTAAGCTCCTTCACTCCGCAGCCAACCTGCCTCAAGATTATCTCGCATTTATCATATCATTAATTTTTGCGAGCTACTTACTTAA
>CAZGGB010000158.1:0-4869 GCA_964525115.1 uncultured Sangeribacter sp.
TCTATGATCCTGATGGCATTCATGAGTTTCCAACTGATGATGAGTGGTTTAAGGGGATAGAAGAAAATTAATAGTTCGACTTTCTCAAAGTGAAAGTCGAGGATTATGGGGTTATATTCCAACTTTGGATAAAGACTTTACCATTAAGCGCCTCTCCGAGGCTACTGTACTTCTGTTTGGGTAACCCCAGACTGAAGTCTGGGGTTTGGCATAATCATCAGGTCTCCGACCTGATTTTGCAGATGAAAAAAGAATGTATTTGAAGCAAAAAAGAGTGTTTAGCTATTGTAAAAAAAGAGTAATAAATGGATATATATCAAGATAATAAAGGGTTATACGACTCTCGGTTTGAGCATGACGCATGTGGCGTCGGTTTGCTCGTCAATGTAGGAGGAAGGAAAAGCCATCAACTTGTAGAAAAGGCACTACAAGTATTGGAGCATATGGTGCATCGTGGGGCAGAAGGCGCAGATCCTCTTACCGGTGACGGTGCCGGTATAATGGTGCAAATTCCGCATGAATTCATTCTTCTTCAGGGTGTTCCAGTTCCTGAGAAGGGTCGCTACGGAACAGGTATAGTCTTCATGCCACGCGATGTAGAATCGCAAGAAGAAATCATAGATATCATAGAACGTGAAGCCATGGTAGATGGTATGACACTTCTTGCTGTCAGAGATGTGCCAACCAACAACTCCATGCTTGGAGAAGTGGCACGCAATGCCGAACCGGCAGTAAGGCAGATATTTGTCACAGACGAAGAGAGTGATCGTCCGATGGAGCTTAGGCTCTATCTGCTCAGAAAACGAGTGGAAAAGAAGGTCGCGGAATCGGATATAAAAGGGAAATCAGACTTTTACATCTGTTCTCTATCATCACAGACCATCGTATATAAGGGGATGCTGACCAGCCTTCAGCTTAGATATTATTATCCAGACCTGATGAATCCACGTTTCACCACGGCAATGGCACTTGTGCATTCCCGATTCTCTACCAACACATTCCCTGCATGGAGTCTGGCACAACCATTCCGTATGCTCGGACATAACGGAGAAATAAATACCATACAAGGCAACCGCCTTTGGTTGAAAGCTCGCGAAGGGGTGTATCATCCTGAAGCATTCGGAGGTCAGGATATGACACCTATCGCGCAACCGGGGATGAGCGATTCCGCATCTCTTGACAATGTATTGGAGTTTTTCGTAATGGCTGGAATGTCGCTCCCTCACGCACTTGCCATGCTCGTGCCGGAATCTTTCAACGACAAGAACCCTATCTCACCGGCGCTCAAGGCATTTTATGAATACCATTCCATTCTTATGGAAGCATGGGATGGTCCGGCAGCCTTGCTATTCTGCGACGGTCGCTATGCAGGAGGAATGCTCGACCGCAATGGACTCCGTCCCGGACGCTATCTTATCACAGACAATGACACCGTAGTGATCGCGTCAGAAACCGGAGTACTCGCATTTGATCCTTCCGAAATCAAGCGTAAAGGGCGACTCAAGCCCGGCAAGATGATGATCGTAGACATGAAGGAGCATCGTATCATGTTTGACGAGGAAATCAAAGAGAATCTTGCCAATATGTATCCTTATAGAGACTGGCTGGCACGCAACAGAGTCAAACTTGATGCAATAACGTCAGGGAAGAAAGTGGGCAACAAGGTGGATGGCTTTGAAAAACTCCTACACACCTTCATGTATGACAGTGAAGAGATAGAAAAAATCATTACTCCAATGACAGTTGAGGCTAAAGAGCCTATCCATTCAATGGGAGATGACAGTCCATTAGCTGCGCTTTCAAAAAGACGACAACCACTATATAATTACTTCCGTCAGCATTTTGCTCAGGTTACAAATCCGCCTATCGATCCATTGAGAGAAGAACTGGTCATGAACCTTGACAGTTATATTGGTTCGGTAGATAAAGAAATGCTGGATTTCTCTCCTGAACAGTGTAAGATGGTGCTTCTGAAGCGTCCTATTATCACCAACAGGGAACTTGATCTCCTTTGTCATCTGCGTTATAAGGGTTTTGATGCGGTGCGTCTTGACATGACATTCCCGATAGAAGAAGGAGCTGAAGGGCTTGAAAAGGGGATAGAGCGTCTGTGCAAAGAGGGTGAAAAAGCTGTAGATGAAGGATGCAGCTACATTATCCTTACAGACAGGGGAATATCTGCTGATAGGGCACCGATACCATCATTGTTGGCTACTGCAGCGCTTCATCATCATTTGATTGATGCACGTAAGCGTACGAAAACAGCAATTGTTGTTGAGACCGGGGATGCGCGTGAGGTGATGCACTTTGCACTCCTTGTTGGCTATGGAGCATCGGCAATCAATCCGTATATGGCACTTGCAGTCATAGACAAGATGGTGGAAAACAAGAAAATACAACTTGACTTTGACACAGCGCAGCGTCATTATATAGAAGCTGTCGACAAAGGGCTTCTTAAGATAATGTCGAAGATGGGTATTTCTACTTTGATTTCTTACAAAGGGAGTCAGCTTTTCGAAGCTATAGGTCTTTCAGACGAAATTTGTGATCGATATTTTGGACATACTCCATCCAAAATCAGTGGACTTGGACTCAAGTCTATCACTGAAGATATCCTCGATGCCCACCGGGAGGCATGGAGTGGTGATTTTGATGAGTCAGCCCCACTTCCTTATGTCGGACGATATACTTTCAAGAAAGATGGTGAAATTCATGCATGGAGTCCGGAAGCTGTAAAGGCACTTAGGATGGCTACAAGGCTTGATAGCTATAAGAAGTTTGAAGAATTCTGTGATATCGTAGATACAGGACATGATCCAATCTTCATCAGAGACTATCTTGAAATTGGAGGACTTGGAGAAGGGATTCCAATTGAAGAGGTAGAATCGGAAGAAGCCATCATGAAGCGATTCTTTACCGGAGCTATTTCCTTTGGAGCCATCTCAACCGAAGCACATGAGGCTATAGCCGCTGCAATGAACTCTATAGGAGCTAAGTCGAACACTGGAGAAGGAGGTGAGGACTCAGCCCGTTTTGCTCCAAGAGAAGACGGAACGTCAGTGAGGTCAGCAATCAAGCAAGTAGCTTCCGGGCGTTTTGGCGTCACAGCCAACTATCTTGTGAATGCAGACGAAATTCAGATAAAGGTTGCACAAGGAGCAAAGCCGGGTGAAGGAGGGCAGTTGCCTGGTTTTAAGGTAGATAAAGTGATAGCCCGTACGCGTCATTCAATACCAGGCATCTCGCTTATTTCTCCTCCGCCACATCATGACATATATTCTATAGAGGATCTTGCCCAGCTTATCTTTGACTTGAAGAATGTCAATCCGAATGCAAAAATATCTGTAAAACTTGTGTCTGAGAGTGGAGTTGGAACAATTGCAGCGGGTGTGGCAAAGGCTAAGAGTGACTTAATCACTATATCAGGCAGTGATGGAGGCACAGGAGCATCTCCTGCATCATCTATCCGATATGCAGGTACTCCGGTAGAACTCGGTCTTTCTGAAACACAGCAAACTCTTGTCATCAATAATCTTAGAGGTCAGGTGAGATTGCAGGCTGATGGTCAGCTAAAGTCGGCACGTGATGTCATGGTGATGGCGATGCTTGGAGCGGAAGATTACGGATTTTCTACGGCTGCGATGATAGTGCTCGGTTGCATCATGGACAGACGTTGCCATACTAATAAATGTCCGGTGGGTATAGCCACTCAGAATCCGGAGTTGCGAGCTAAATATGATGGTTCTCCGGATTATCTTGTTAGGTATTTCCGATTCCTTGCGCGTCGCATACGAGAAATGATGGCTGAAAGAGGAATAAGAAGACTTGATGAGATTATTGGTAGGCCGGATCTTCTCAAAGTTAAAGATGATCTGCCGGAGGGTCTTGATCTGTCGCGGCTGCTGCACATACCGGAAGAAGCAACCTCCAATAATGTGATATGCGTATCGGAGCAAAAGCATGAAATAGATAATGTACTCGACCGAAAGATAATAGCAATGTCGTATCCCGCAATTCAATCGGCAACGCATGTGGAAATGGAATTTCAGGTAGGGAATACAGACCGTTCTATCGGAGCGATGCTTTCCGGAGAGATTGCAAAGAAATATGGAGATGAAGGTTTGCCGGAACATGATCTAATTAAGGTGATTTTCAAGGGTTCTGCCGGACAAAGTTTTGGAGCGTTTCTTATCAAGGGTGTCACCTTCAGACTCGAAGGAGATGCCAACGATTATGTCGGTAAAGGACTTTCGGGCGGACGAATTATTATCGTGCCGCCGGAGGGTAGTAAATTTGCTCCGGAAAATAGTATCATTGCAGGTAATACCATTCTCTATGGAGCCACATCGGGAGAAATCTACATCAATGGTAGAGTCGGCGAGCGATTCTGTGTGCGTAACTCTGGCGCTACGGCTGTAGTAGAAGGTGTTGGTGATCATTGCTGTGAGTATATGACTGGTGGAGTCACCGTTGTGCTTGGACCAACAGGACGTAACTTTGCCGCAGGTATGAGTGGAGGAGTCGCATACGTATATGATCCCGAAAGGACTTTTGACTATTTCTGCAATATGGAGATGGTGGAATTGTCGCTTGTGGATGATCTTTCGGATGCCCGAGAACTTCATCGGCTCATTTCGGCACATTATAGGCATACCCGTTCGCCACTTGCTGCTCGGATTCTTGATGACTGGGACAAAGCAATGAAAGATTTTATCCAGGTTATGCCGACGGAGTTTAAAGGTTTAAGGCAACGATCAACGATTAACAATTAAGTAGCTAACAAAAATTAAACGATATATGTACAATTATACTCTAAACCAACTTGCATGTATAAATGCGGCTATTTTTGGTCATTCCGGCATTGTCGCT
>CAZGGB010000159.1:0-4860 GCA_964525115.1 uncultured Sangeribacter sp.
CCTCAAGATTATCTCGCATTTATCATATCATTAATTTTTGCGAGCTACTTATTGAAATCAGCTAAAAAACCTCGATATGAAAATTGCTAACATAATTATTTTATCCATTTCAATAGTGTGGATGATGGGATTCCCGGCAAAAGCGGTGAGAGCTATATCTGATCCAATTGAGGTAGTGCAGAAAGATGGAACTTCGATATCATTGATAGCACACGGTGACGAGAATGGATTTACTACATTCACCACAGATGGGATACCTGTTGTAAAAAATGCAGTGGGAATATATGAGTATGCTGACCCTAAGAATGGTTTTAGAGCTTCCGGAATCAAGGCGACCTCTAAGGAGTTCCGCTCTGTAGATAACAATGAATGGCTTTCTTCAAATGCTTATCCTGCCAAAATACCTATGCTAAAAAGGACAGTGAGAAAAGTCAGCGTCAATGATAATAGCGGGTATCTTAGAATTTCCAACTATCCAACTATCGGACGTCCTAAAGCATTGGTCGTTCTTGTCGAATTTGCAGATTGCAGTTTCACGACAATGGATGATGCATACAGCTACTATGACGGTATGCTTAACGAACATGGTTTTACTCATAAGAATGGGGCGAATGGATCTGCACGGGATTTCTATAACTATAGTTCTGCCGGCCTTTTTGATCCTGAGTTCGTGGTGGTAGGACCGGTGAGGCTTTCAAAGACGGTTGCTGAATATGGAGCGGATCTTGACGATAAACTCGATCCCAATGCTTGGCAGATGGTCACAGACGCATGTATGGCTATCGATTCAGAAATAAATTTTGAGGATTTTGACACTGATAATGATGGGTATGTAGATAGCATTTATTTCTTTTATGCTGGTTTTGGAGAAGCTGACAGCCTGAAAGGGGATGCCATATGGCCTCACAACGGTCTTTTGAAAGATAATTGGGAAGTAGATTTGGAACTTGATGGCAAAATAATTAATAATTATGCTTGTAGCAATGAGATCCGCTTCAACAGTGCACCTCTTTGGTTGCCGGTGGGAATAGGAACATTTGTGCATGAATTCGGACACGTATTAGGTCTTGCTGACCACTACGATACTAAATATTCATCAGGAAGGACCGGCGTGGAAGATTGGGATACAATGGCAGCGGCCTCTTACAATAATAATCAGAATACTCCACCGGCTTTTTCTGCATACGAACGAGCAGCCCTTGGATGGATGCAACTTCAAAGTGTAAAATGTGATGCCCCGGGGATATTATCTGTTGCTCCGTTGACTGATATCGAGCCTGAGGCATTGAAGGTTGAAGTGGAAGGAAGTGCCGGTCGAGAATTTTTTGTGATTGAAAGAAGAGACAATATTGGTTGGGATTGCTCATTGCCTGCTCATGGTTGTTTGGTATGGCGTATAGCGGAGGATCCGGAGTTGTGGGCTAAAAATACTGTCAATATAGATCCTGAGAATCAGCATATCGATATCATCGAGGCAGACGGGACAGAGAATAAGGGTACTTATTATGGTGACGTTTTTCCAGGGGCTTCAAAAGTAAAGACGTTTGATTTTTATTCGCTTGCAGGAGAAAAAGTTTTTGGCTTTGACTGCGTGGAGCAACATGAAGATGTCACACAAATAATACTTGAAGGGACTTCTTTTTGCCCGGCCACTCCAAATATTGAACTAAGGGAGGTGCATGGATCTCAGTTCATGTTCACATGGGAAAATCAGGACGATGCCTTTGGATATATTTTGAATATTGAGGATAGTGAGGGCAATGTTTTGCTTGGTTTCAATAATGTATTTTTCCCCTATTCTGAATACATCCATGTCTGTGGCTTGAAACCAAGGTCGGAATATAATGTCACCTTGCAAGCAGTGGCGGGCTCATATAAATCAGAGCTAAAAAGTGTTATTGTCTTGACCGGTGAAATCGAGTTTTTTGAAAGTAAGCCTTCTAATGTGAGAGCTTTCCAATCTGAAGAGGGGACTATATTCGCCCAATGGGATGAAATCCCGGGAGCCAATGATTATGAGGCGTCGATATATAAACTGGTTTCTGTTGATGCTGAAAGAATCTCCTATGGTTTTGAGAATGGATTAGAGAATATGCCGTATGGTTGGACCACCTCTTCTACCAAAATTTCTAAATCTATGTTTGGAAAGAAAACTCCATCTTTACAACTGTCAGATGACGGTCAGGTCATTGAATTTAATTATGATTATGCTGATATCTTGAGTCTTGAATTATTTCATAAATCGCAGGTTGAGAGTAATCGTCTTCTCATTGAGGCATTTGATGAGGCAGGAGAGAGAGTCTTGGAGAAATATATAGATGCATCTGCTGCAGGAGAAGTGTCTGAATGTAGATTTCCTGATAATACAAGAAAGGTCGTAGTGACATTCTTGCGATCCGGTGGATATATGATTGTCGATGATATTTCAATTGATTTAAGCAAGCATGAATTTTCGGAAATAGAATCTTATGCAGCCATGTCTACTGATGGAAAGTCATATATCGTTTTAGAAAATCTTACCTGCATGGACAATTACTACTTCAGTGTAAGAGGCAGGAAAGGCTCAGAGTATTCGTCATTTTCAGATATGGTTGAAGTAGTCCGTCAACCTGGTGACGGCGTGATTCGCAATATATGTATCAATGAGAGTGATCAATATTATGATCTTTCGGGAAGAATGGTTCGTGCCGATGCATTAGGGAGTGGGGTATATATAGTTATATCTGCTGGAAAGGGCAGCAAGTATATGAAAAAGTAATAAATTATTATAAATATACTATTTATGAATGCAAGATCTACATTATTTGTGAGCTGCGGACTGCTTGTCTCGATGGTAGCAGTAGCAGAAGTGCCTGCAATGGGTTTTGATGGATTTAATATCCGTATTTCTCCTCGTGAATCACAGCTTAAAGTAAATGCCAGGATCCTTTCAAAAGATCCGACTGTGCATTTTGTAAAAAAAGGTGTCAAATCCGACTATCGATTCATCGGTTGGAATGATGAAGACCCGGCTGCTCCTTTTATGGCGGAGCGTTCTGCCTCTCAAGATGAGGTATTGGATGAGGTGACGGGCACATATCTGGATGGCAAGTTGATGAGCAAGCAGACATTTGAATTCACAGAAAATGGCAAGCCACTCATTTGCACAAACTATGTAGCCGCTCCGGATGGCAAAAGCTTTGTATATAATGGACATTTCGCTTACGAATATGATAAGACCGGACGTGTGATAAGTGCTGAGAAGGTCACGGTAGATGGTTCGTCGGTCAGATATGAATACATTTATAAAGGTGCTGATCCAATTTTCAGTCAGCAGATTGCCTATCATATGGATGCTCAGGGTGAATGGATGCCTTATAAAAAGGGTGAATATGATTATGACGCCAATTACAATACCATAAAAGAGACATATTCCCAGTGGATGGAAGGTGATATTCAGGATTGGATGCCAGTCTTGCTGAACGATGCCACTTATGATGAACTTGATCGACTGACATCATATTTCCCATATTATTGGGATGCTTCCGCATCAGCATGGGTTGGCAACAATAGTGGAGCTTATGCCGGACAACGATTTGTCTATACTCAGGCTGGTGAGGATTCTCTTCAGGCTGACTATACATGGGAAAATGGTGCCTGGCTTGAATATCATCATTATGAATACACTTACAATGACGCTGCTCTATTGATCTTGATGGAAAGTAAATACTGGAATCGGGAACTTCAGGATTGGAGTGGAAATGATGCCTATGGGGAATGGGGTGATATCCAGAGAAATTCAAAGGAAGAATATGAATATGATGAATATGGACGCGTCATTTTGTGTAACGTATACAAATTCAAAAATGGTTCTTTAAAAAACAATTACCGTGAGACTTGGAGCTATGAGCCTCTGCCCGACAATTGTTGGAAAAGAACTTATATACAAGGCTCTGTAGTGACAAGCACCGGGGAATTCTCTCCATATGCAAAGACAGAGAATACTTATAATAGTTATGGCTCTGAAACTCATTATATCTCTTACACTGCGGGGGATAATCCTGATGAATGGATACCAAAAGAGGAAGAGATCCGCTATATGATGAGTGAGGGGAATTGGTTTCTTGGGGGAGATTATTACTATTATGTGAATGGAGAACGACATAACTCATCGAAAGAACGTTTCTATTATGCCGAAGATTTTGATCCTGAGGCTGGATATGAGACACCATACGAAGGCCGCCACTGGGTGTCTGGAAATGAGACTGAAGATGGTTGGAGAGCTAAGTCTATAGATCAGTTCACCTGGGGACCTCGCGATGTAATGACTGGCTATGTAGGTTATAATTGTTTATCAGGAAGTCCTTGTCTGGAGTCAGGATTTGAAGTTGAATATGATTTCTCTGCAGATTGCAGCAAGATTTTTATGTGGCCTGATTCAAACAAAGGGGATGCTTTTTATGAAAACAAGACTCTTAAAACGACCCATCATCTGAATGGAAAATCAGATGCCGGTGTGAATGAATGGAATGATGCTATTTCGTATGAGTTTGTATATCATTATTCTCCTCGTAGTACATCTGATGTTAAAAATGTCTCATCGTCTTCTGTTGCAGTGGAGATAGCTCGCTATGACATTATGGGCAATAGGATTTTTTCTCCGGTTTCTGGATTGAACATAATAGAGTATTCAGATGGAACGGTAAGAAAGGTATTATGCAAATAATAAATTTAGAATGATCCAATCAATATTCGCACTCTCACAGTAGTCATGCACTGAATGTGAATATAAGTTGAATATTTATAAGTAGCTCACAAAAATTAATCGATATATGAAAACCAAGCAGCTTGAAAGATCTTGATATGATAACTGCGGCTAAT
>CAZGGB010000160.1:0-4834 GCA_964525115.1 uncultured Sangeribacter sp.
GCAACATGGACAAGAGCAACGAATACATCCGCTTCGACTGGGCTATGAAGCACATGCTTCGTGAGAAGTCAAACTTCGAGATTCTCGAAGGACTCATCTCAGTGCTCCTCGGTCAAAATGTAAAGATAGAAGAGATACTTGAAAGCGAATCAAATCAGGAGAATGCAAACGAGAAATTCAATAGAGTTGACATAAAGGCCAAGAACAGCGAGGGCCATATTATCATTGTTGAGGTCCAACTTACCCGTCAGCTCTACTATCTGCAACGCATACTTTATGGTACCTGCAGAGCTGTCACCGAGCATATGGCATTGGGAGATAAATACGACAAGGTAAAGAAAGTATACTCCATAAGCATCCTATATTGCGAATTCGGAGAAGGAGATGACTACGTATACCGTGGCACCACAGAGTTCAAAGGCCTCCATACCGGTACCAATCTTATAGTTCGTACTAAAGAAGACGGAGTTATCGTATCGCATCTTCCCGGCCAGGTATTCCCTGAATATTTTCTCGTACGTGTCAACGCCTACGACAAGATTCCCGAGACTCCGCTCGAGGAATGGATAGACTATTTGAAGACGGGCATGGTAAAAGAAGACACCACAGCCCCGGGGTTGCAACGTGTCAAGGAAAAACTCAAGATCCTGTCCATGACAAAGGAAGAGCGACAAGCCTACGACCGCCACATCGACAACATAATGGTTCAGAATGACGTCCTCGACACGGCCCGCGAAGAAGGAAGAGACGAAGGACTTGCTGAAGGCCGCGCTGAAGGACTTGCTGAAGGATTGGTCAAAGGCAGAGCTGAGACTATTGCTGAAAAAATTAAGTTAGCAAGAGAAATGGGATTATCAGAAGACGTCATATCCCAATTGTTTATCAAATGAAATGATAAGCAAATATCCGTAAGCACACAGCCACAGATTAGCTGACATTTTGTAACTTCACAGCTGTAAATTGCAAACATCCAACCATTATCATGAAAGAGGAGACGTTATATTGGATTTTTTCTACACTTCCTCAAGTAATAGCAGCTCTCACCGGATTGGTGATTGCCACTACGACATTTATCTATAACAGTCTTGATGATCAGGTTCAAAATGATTCTTCACTCGAAGATATCATACATAAAGCTAAAAGAAATATTTTCACAAATGCCACTATTCTGATATGCATCACAATTGCAGCCATTATTGTAGATGTTGTATTGTTGTGGCAAACGCCATGGGTTATAAAACAAGCCAATATTTTATCTGCATCTTCGTGGCAAGATAATATTGGGGTTCTTATCGCTTTAGTAGTATTTATATTATTAAATACCATCTCTTTCCTTTACCTCATTATACTTCTTCGTCAGACATTGAATCCTGATTTCAAACGTATAATCGTTGATAGATTTGCAAAAGAATTCAATGATGAAGAAAAGCAGAAATTGCAACAAGCATCTACACCCGAGTTAGAAGATAAACCTATCGAGCCTCTGGTCTTCATAGACCATTTCATGGAATTGGAGCATATAGCACGTGAGTTCTTGCCTGACTCTGGTCAATTGACACACAAAGTTAATCTAAGGAATATCCTAACGATACTGGAAAATGATAATGTCATTTCTAAAGATGACATGAACTTCTTATCTGAGGTGATAAGAATCAGGAATATTATAATTCATGAAGGAAAGATTGACCGCATACCTTTCCATATAGATCAGAAACTTCAAGAAATAACATCATCGCTTGAAGAGAAAGTTGGGAAATACATAATTAAAGAGAGCAGCTATAAGAAGAAGAATATATTTCAACAATGGATTGATGACAACGTTGAAGATCTTGATAGTGCCTACGAACTTCTGCAAGCTGTCACATTCAATGAGCGTTATGGTGCCTATACAGCTATTCGCGATGGAAACAAGTTTATTGTAAGAGGCCCTCAAGATAGGAAGCTGTATCTTAACACCAATTCCGACAAACATTACTTTGTCAAACTTCTTGAGGAACGCTTTTCAAAGGATGGAATGACAATCGAAGAACAGTACGACTTCAACCAAGCTTTAGCGAAAGATGATTGAAACCTATTCACAGTGACATAATTAAAATAATGCTCAGGTTCTCTAGTGAGAAGATTAAATGGAATATTAAAATGTTTTGCAACATTTTCTTGCAAAAAAATAAATTTTTTATTAACTTAGTGCGTTGAAAATTGTGCTTGAATGCTCAATTTATTCATATATAATCAGTAACGACTCCTGTTGTCAATTTTGTGATTGAAGTTATAGGCAACATGGTTATATTATTATGACATGGCATTTGATTTAGACGTATCTAAAGAATATGAGAATATTATGAAGGAGGGAATGCATACTCTAGTAGACAAAATTAACGATTGTCTGTTAGAAGGCACGCATCCTATTCTCCTTGCAATTTCTCGTAGAATGCCTCATATCCTCTATTGGTATATCAGATGCTTTGCCACATCGGAAGAAAAAGAGATTCTTGATAAAACTGAAATCATTACAGAGATAGCTCTTCCATTTATAAATTTTCGAAATCTTTTAAAGAAAATCAGGATAATAGTTGTTGATGACATAGTATATTCGGGCAACACCATCAATTATATTATAAATTTGACCAAAGACTTTTCCGAATGTGACATTTATGGAGTTTTTGTGTTTTTTTGCTATAAGAAAAATAAAGCTTATCCGATAGATTGCAAAAAGGAATCTTTATATATTGCTTCCGATGTAGAATCAGAAGTCAGCAGAAAAAAAATATGTGATTTCTTATCCACTATCATTGCAGTTACTCTTCCTGTAGATGTAACTTATCCGTTGCTATATCTTGATTCACGGTCAGGAAATTATTCATTTGATGCATTCAAAGGTCTATTTAGAGATGCAAAAAGTAAGGATGTAGATAATTATGAAGTAAAGGTAGAATATAAGGCGCCTATTGACCTCGGAATCTATGGGGAAAAATTGACTGGAGAATCCAACCGTTCATATACTTCTATTTTGACTTCAGAAATATCGGGATCTCTCAATAATGATTTTGCAAAAATCAGATGTTATGATAGATTAGATTCATTAATTGCTGTTCCATATGCACCTAATATTCTTTCAGATTCTGAGGTTTTAAATCCAGAATTATTTGAGCATAAATTCTACAGCCTAATTTGGAAAACAGCTTTGAAAAGTGTTGATAGCTCATTTTTCAAATTGGATGAGTTGGATTTATTTGGAGATGAAGCTATAGAAAGAAGAAGCAATCGTAGTTTCCGAAGTCTTGTGGCGGTTGCCAATTATCTTTATTCTTTGTCTTCATTCTGTAGAATTTCCAAAGCTAATCTTGAAACAGCACCTCTATTATTTCATCTTGACTTAGACGATATAACTCTTATTGTAGGCGAAACGCTTGCGCATAAAATACTTCCACTCCTTGCATTAATTATTGATGGCAAACACGTAAGCCCGAAAAGTCATTCCAAAGTGGAAGTAAATTCGATATTGATTCCCCAATTTTATCTGGGAGATTATGTTTTCACTCAATACATGAGTATCGATGAAGATGACTTGGAATCAAACCTAATGAGAATCCTTAAAAATGCAAGGTCAAGAAAGGAGGAATTCCAATCCTTTAAGACGCTTGACATGGAATTCCAAGTTGAAGGTATCATGGAAACCTTTGAATCCCTTGAAAAGGCATTGATTATAAAGGATTATCCTCTCAAGGTGAAATTGTTTCAATTAGTTGATCGAAAAATAGACGAAAGTGAGATAGTATCGCGATATGCCTATGCTTATGACCACAATGGTCTGCGATATTGGCGTAGATTTTTTAGATTGACTTCCATGGGCTACTTTTGATTAAACTTAATTAATCTTGATAAGCTATCTGTGCTTGTCATAGTTTGATATGCGAAAAGCATTGATAAAAACATTGGCGGATGCTATTCAAAGAGAGAAAGATGGATTGAGAGGTAATAGTTTTGCTTTGCGCTTGACAGATTACCTTATCAAACACGGCATTCCCGACAACACTCGTCTTCAGAAATTAGTATATAAAGAAGATGAGATTAAGGATTTGCCCATACTAGACGATAATATTTCCGGGGATGGAAGGATCTGCAAGTTGCTACTCGCTCATGTTAGGCAATATTCTCCATCAGATAAATTTGATTATTATACGCTTGATTTTTCTGAAAGAGGACATCCCGTTTCGTCAATATTTCATGGAGCCAATGGTTCGGGAAAGTCTACCATCTTTGCATCAATGGAATATCTGTATCTAAAGAAAAGTGAATATGCTACAGCTCATGGCCATCCCAATAATCAGTCCAACTTTTTTAAGTCAGTGATTTCTCCTGAGACAGAGCCGATAATTTTTCCATTGATGGAAGATATTGTTGTTTCAACAGCATCCGAATTAAATGGATTTGAGATTCCGGCAGCCTTTTGTAGCGAGTGTGATTATTTTGAAATCACTCGAAATTGGGATAAACTTAATGATTATATTTCTCGACAACTTGGATATGAAGATTTCCATGATTTGTTAAAGAGACTAAAGTCATTATCTACCAAATTAGAACTTTCAAAAAAATATGTAGAGTCTTCACATCTTTTGATCTCATTGAATAATAAATTTTTTTACGAAAAAGATACATTAGTTAGAGATAATCTGAACAAAGATATCGAACAGCAGAAAATCAAAATGGTTTCTTTTCAGAGAGACTTCAACGAAATCGAATTTTCCGAACTCGACCGGGGTATAGAAAAGCTGGCTGTCAATGACAAATCGGAATTGATAGAAACTAATGCAATTGAAGAAATAAAAAGCGT
>CAZGGB010000161.1:0-4716 GCA_964525115.1 uncultured Sangeribacter sp.
CTGCTCGCACTCAGGCTCGTATTGACTCTGGCAAACAGGCTATCATCGGTATCAACAAATATCGTCTTGACCACGAAGATCCAATCGATATCCTTGAAATTGACAATACTGAGGTTCGTAACGAACAGTGCGGTCGTCTTGAAGAGCTCCGCAAGAACCGTGACGAAGCTGCTGTTCATAAAGCTCTTGCCGACATTACAGAGGCTGTTAAGGATCCAAGCAAGGGCAACCTCCTTGACCTTGCAGTGAAGGCTGCCGGTCTTCGCGCTTCATTGGGTGAAATCTCTGATGCATGCGAGGCTGTCGTAGGACGTTATAAAGCAATCATCAAAACTATTTCAGGCGTGTATTCAAGCGAAGAAAAGGGTGATCCTGAATTTGAGGAAGCCCGCAAGGCAGTGGCAGATTTCGCAAAACGCGAAGGTCGCCAGCCACGTATCATGATCGCAAAGATGGGTCAGGATGGTCACGACCGTGGTGCCAAAGTGGTAGCTACAGGTTACGCTGACTGCGGCTTTGACGTAGATATGGGTCCGCTTTTCCAGACTCCGGCAGAGGCTGCTCGTCAGGCTGTGGAAAACGACGTGCATATCCTTGGTGTCAGCTCACTCGCAGCTGGCCACAAGACTCTTGTGCCTCAGGTGATCGAAGAGCTTAAGAAGCTTGGTCGTGAGGATATTCTCGTGACTGCTGGCGGTGTTATCCCGGCTCAAGACTACGACTTCCTTTACAATGCAGGCGTAGCTGCAATCTTCGGCCCCGGCACTCGAATTCCGAAGAGCGCTATCGAAATGATTCGCCTTCTCAATGAGCAGACTGCCGAGTAATACCCGACACATAGCAAATAAAATAGGGGACAGACACTCTTATGGCAGTGTCTGCCCCCTCTCTTCTTGAAAGAGTTGTTATATCTATGGATTTATCCTCTCATAATATATGGCGAAAAAAGCATTAAAAATAGGTTATAGATTAATTCTTGGCTCCATGGCATGCCTATATGGCACAGGACTGGCTAAAGGCGATCTTCTAAGTGAAGGGCGTGCTGCCTTTATGAATTATGATTTTGAACTTGCTACTGAAAAATATGAAAAGTATGCCAAACTGCTAAAAAAAACTCCCAATGCAGCAGGTGAGGAGCTTCTTGAGACATTTCAGCGCCAGTTGGAAATAGCAGAGAATTCTCTGGATAATGTTCAAAAAATTGAGATTATTGATAGAATTGATGTTCCCATCTCTGAGTATATTAAATTTATTAAGTTGCCTCCTTCAGGAGGTAGACTACTCAGTCCAAAAGCAAATTTGCCAGGTCAACACCATAATGAGTCAGATTTTGCGTATTCTACTGAGTCAGGAGATATAATGATGTGGTCGGAAAATGATGAAGAGCATAAAGAGGTCATCATGCAGAGTGAGCAATTGATGGATGGGTCGTGGGAAGATCCATTGAATGTTGGTTCTGTCCTTAATGAAGGGGGCGACGTAAGAAATCCATTTCTTTTAACTGATGGGCTCACACTATATTTTTCCGGCAATGGAGAAGGCACAATGGGTGGCTATGATCTTTTTGTAGCAACAAAAGATCCAGTCACAGGAGAATTTCGCCAGCCAATGGGGCTTGGGTATCCATTTAATTCTCCCTTTAATGAATATATGATGGCTATTGATGAGGAAAATGGAATAGGATGGTGGGTGACTGACAGAAATCGTCTTGATGGCCAAGTCTCAATTTATATATTTAAAACAAACGATGTAAGGAAGAATTATATATCAGATGAGGAGGAAGATATTATCTCCCTTGCAAGAATTGATGATATAAGCGTCACTCAAGATCCGGCTACAGATTATTCCCGAATCCTTAAAGAAATTGATTTGAGAAGCCGGCAGAACGACGAAGCTGCACATGCTGATTTCAGATTTCCAATGCCCAATGGAAGAATAGTAAAAAATCTATCAGATTTCACTTCCTCATCTGCCAAGAGAAATATGCAACAGTATCTTCAGGCACTTGAGGAGCATGAAGCTTTTCAGAAGAAACTCACTGAATTAAGAAAGCAATATCACAATACGGATAAAAAGAAGAATTCTGCAGAGGCTCTAAAGAGTCAAATTCTTGATCTTGAAAAGCAGGTGGCATGGCAATCGGATCGACTTAAGAAAATGCGCAATACTATAATATCTGCAGAGATAAAGGAATGATATAAATATATGGAGAATTATCATAGCCATACTGAGTTTTGTGATGGAAGAGCCAGTATGTCGGAAATAGCCAAAGGAGCTTACGAAGCTGGATTTTCGACATGGGGCACTTCTCCTCATAGTCCGATATGCTGCCCTTCCGGAGCAAATATGAAATCGGAGGATATGACATTATATTTTTCCGAGTCTGCTCGACTCAAGAAAGAGTATGCCGGGAAAATGCGTGTGCTGACAGGCATGGAGATAGATTATGTATCTGAATCATTCGGACCCCATATAGATTATTTTCGGTCGCTGCCTCTTGACTATCGAATTGGTTCTGTGCATTTTGTTAGAAATCAAAAAGGAAAACCAGTCGATGTAGATGGACCTTCAGAAAGATTCCTTAAGTATCTTGAAGAGGAATATGAAGGAGATGTCCGTTATGTGGCAATGACATACTTTACAATGGAACTTGAGATGCTTGAAGCAGGAGGTTTCGAAATATTAGGGCATCTTGATAAAATCGGTGATAATGGCAGTCATGCATGGGCAGAATTGGAGGACCAAGAATGGTATGCCGATTTAGTAGAAAAAGTGATTGCAAAAGCTGTAGAAAAGGAAATGATCATAGAAATTAACACGAAGAAATACGATACCGGCAACCGCTTTTTCCCTGCTGAAAGATGGTGGCACTTACTAAAAAAATATAACGCAAAGCTCGTATTAAGCACAGATGCCCATTATCCTGACAAAGTCGATGCTGGATATTCGGCAGCCTATGAGAAACTGAGGAAATATGATATGGAGCAACAAATAGTTGGAATATAATTAACCATTTTCAGATAAAACCTATTCACAAAAAAAAAGGACATGCGATTAGCGTGTCCTTAAATTATTAGGTAAGCTGCGGCTCAAATTAAGAGAGTTATTCAACAGTTTCATTATCTTGTAACCGCGGAGTCTTGGGAAGTGTTAGGTGAAGGAATAGCCAACCCAGGAAACCGGCGAGGAATGACCCAATCAAGATGCCAAGTTTAGCATTATTTAGAATTTGTGACAAATAAACGTCTTCGCCAAATGTAAGGTTTGCTATAAAGAGAGAAACAGTGAAACCTATACCTCCAAGTACTGAAACAGCAGCTATTTGAGGCCAAGTGCTTCCTTCTGGCATAGGAGCAAGTTTCGCTTTTATACACATCCAGCTGAACGCGAAGATCCCAATAAACTTTCCAAGAACAAGACCGGCTATAATAGCGATAGAAACTCCTGAGAAAATATCAGCAACGTTGACATCTCCTAACCAAATTCCTGCATTAGCGAATGCAAAAAGAGGAACTACAATGAAGTTTACTATAGGATGGAGAGAATCCTCAAGATCTTGAAGAGGGGAGATCACTTTATCTGATGCTGATTCTATCTCTTTAAGCCAGTTGGTCTGTTCTTTAGTCAATATGCCACGGCTGTCGAGCTTCTCTTCATCTTCCTTTGAGAAATGACTGATAGACTGACGGATGGTCTTAATATATTTCTTGGGTGCGTAAACAGGCTTTGCCGGAACACAGAATGCGACAAGAACACCGGCAATAGTAGGATGCACACCAGACTGCAAGAATAGAAACCAGACAAAGATACCTATTGTTACGTAGAATGTCTTGTAGTGGACGCCGTAGATGCCACCTATTATAAGGATAGCGAGCAAACCGGCTGCCCAAAGCAATGAAACATAGTCAATATGTCCTGAATAGAAGATAGCAATTACAAGGATTCCTCCTATGTCGTCGACTACAGCAAGCGTAGTAAGGAATATCTTTAAACCAATTGGCACGCGCTTTCCAAGCATCGCAAGGACTCCAAGCGAGAAGGCGATATCAGTAGCCATTGGAATGGCTGCACCTTGAATGTAATCAGTGCCATGACCAAGAAGGAAAAAAATCCCTACCGGAACAATCATTCCACCAATTGCTGCCACTATAGGTAGAAGCGCTTGCCGAAAAGATGAGAGCTCTCCTTCGAGAACCTCACGCTTAATCTCAAGCCCCACAGAAAAAAAGAATACAGCCATGAGTCCATCGTTGATAAAATCCATTATTGACATTGGATGCCCATGATGGCTGAATAAATTGAATGAGCCTACCCGAAGAGCAATTGTATGAGTCCAAAGCCCATTGTAGAAATCATGTAAAAACGGAAGATTTACCACAAGAAGAGCCAAAGCAGTAGCCACCATAAGAACAGTACCGCCGTTGGTGTGATTTTTTATTGTCTTCCTTGCAATGAAGAATACGTTTGCCATAGTATAAATGTTAAAAGATTTAAAATACTAACAAACTTATTAGGAAAATAGTTGAATTTAACAATTGAACTTAGTTTTATTAAAGAAATTTTTCCCATTATTCAATAATTTTTATTAATTTTGCACTTGAAACCGAAATCTGTGCAAAGAGGAAGTGTGTCTTGATGCATGGATTACCGGTCGACATACGGGATAGCACGGATACTTTTGAACTGATTGATTATTATTTACAAACATAATATTAC
>CAZGGB010000162.1:0-4635 GCA_964525115.1 uncultured Sangeribacter sp.
ACTGTCCTAAATTTTAGGACAAAGATAACACTTTTTGTCCTAAAAAAAAAGACACGCCCCAATTTTTCAAAAATAAAATGTTAGAATACTGTTATTCCAAGAGAAAGACCAACCCTTAAGACACGTATTATTGATAGCACCCCATCCTTTCTGCAAGCTCGGGTTGAGTGATACACTCCTCTCGCATTTTTTCGTGCCTAGAAATTGCTATACTCTGCTTTTGTCATTGCCTCGAGTAATATCACATTTTCTTGCCTATCTGTCCACCCCGCAGATGGGCAAGATTTCCCAATGTCCACTTTTTGACGGACCATACCAAACCACCCTATTAGCTTTTAGCCAACGCTTCAGAGTGGATGTAGACACTCCTAATTCTCTTGCCAACTCCATTTTTGTAATTTTGGGGTTCAGATGTATCAGGTGCAACAGCTGGTTCAATGTTTTTTGAGGATAATCCTTTACTTCTTCCTTACATTGGGGTTCATTTTGGGGTTCATTGACTATATTTTGGGATGTGTCATCTTCATTTTGAGGTTCAAAATCTAATTTTGGGGGTTCATCAGATTCTATGTTATCATATGTATCGATGATGCGTTGCAATTCTGCCTCTGAGGGAAGCAATCCGGCCGCTTTTTGAGGGATTCCCAATTTGTATTCAGCTACTCCAAGTGGCTGATTCATACCGCGGAAAGACCATTCAACGATAGTATTGTCTTTTGATTTACATATCAGCAGTCCTATTGTCGGATTATCATCCGGTTGCTTTAGAAGTTCGTCAACAGCCGATACATAAAGTTTCCATGGGACACGACCAAAATCAACTGGCATTTCAAATTCTTCACCAGCTTGGTGAAGAATTTCTTCAATGGGTCGTTGAGGAAATTCGTCACCAGCTTGGTGACGAATTATATTTTCCTGATTATAAAACTCATACCATCGTTTAGCATACTTTATATTAGTCACAGAGAACTGCACTGCCCCACAAAAAGTAGACACAAAAAAATAGCTCGGCTATGAAAACCGAGCTATCATATAAATTTAATGAAATTGGATTTATTTTACGGCTATTTTGCGGACGGTGTGACCCTGTTGCACTATGTAGATGCCGGCTGGAAGGATATCAGTAGAATCCGCTACTTTCACTCCACGAAGATTATAAACTTCGATTGGTGCATCCGTATCCGCTATAGTATAAGCAACTCCTGTATCGAAGTCATGCGCCTCTCGGTTTTCAAACAGACACCATGGCATAACCGTTTCTCCTTGCTGTAAAGAAGTCTCACGAAGGTATAGAGTCGCATTGCTGTAAGTTTCTTCTGAAAATATATAATCATTGAAAATCTCACTGAGTGTTTTAGCTCCATAATAAATCGAAACCAAATTATCACACCATGTAAAAGCATCACTGCCAATGAATGTCACAGACGAAGGGATAGTTATGGAGGTAAGACCGCTGCAAAATTGAAACGCATGTTCCCCTATTGATGTGACTGACGATGGCATCGAAACTGATTTCAAACCACTACATTGGTAGAATACCCCTATATCAATAGAAGTCACAGACTCCGGTATCTCAATCGCTTCAAGATTCTTGCAACCGTAGAAGGTAGCTTCCTTTAGGGAGGAGATTCCTAAAGGGATGTTTATGGATGTCAAATTCGTGCAATTTCTGAAAGCATTTGCTTCTATTGATGTCACTGTCTCAGGTATATAAACCGAATTGAGGTTGCTACACCCAAAAAACACCCCCTCCTTTAAGGTCATTACAGAAGATGGAATCTTTATCGAAGTAAGACCTGTGCAGGACCTGAAGGCATATTTACCTATGGAATTAACCGTCTCAGGAATTTCTATAGAAGTTAGATTACCACAATAAGCAAAAGCCCTATACCCTATGAAATTTACAGACTCTGGAATATCTATGGATTTAAGACTTATGCATCCCATAAAAGTACCTTCATCTATCTTTTTTAATGAATGAGGCAACTTCACTGATTTCAAACTACTACAATTCTCAAATAAGTATTTACCCATGTAACTAACCGACTTTGGTATATCTACAGAAATCAGACTGCTGCAATTTGCAAAAGCATAATACTCTATAGATGTCACAGATTGCGGTATTTCCACCGTTGTCAAACTACTGCAACCTTGGAAAGTCTCTTTTTTTATTGAAGTCACAAACCCCGGTATTTTCAACGTTTTCAGACTGCTACAATTCATAAAAGCCTTCCATCCTATATTATCAACGTCCTCCGGTATAACCAAAGACTCTAAGCTATTACAACCACAGAAAGCACTCAAACCTATTGAATAAACGGAGGTTGGTATATTTATTGAAGTCAAACTGCTGCAACCTTCAAAAGCGTTGTCTGGTATGGAAGTTAAACCTTTGGGAAGATCCATAGATTTAAGATTAGTACAGAACTGAAAAATATAATCACCCATGGAAGTCAAAGATGCCGGGAGTTTTACTGAACATAAAGATCTACAGAATCGAAAAACGCCTCTACCTAACTCCCTTACGGATTCCGAACAGTCAAAAGAGGTTAGATTACTACACCCATTAAAAGCATATTCATCTATCTTTATCACAGACAGCGAAATACCTACAAAAGTCAAACCCTGACAATTGGAGAATGCTTCCTTACCTATATAGGTAACAGATTCCGGTAGTTTGACAGACAATAGACTATAACAATCTGAAAAAGCATAATCACCAATTCCAGTAACAGAAAATTCAATATCCCCATCAAAGACAACAGAGGGGATCTCCAATTCTCCTTCCACATAGTTACCTGGAACATACCAGTTTCCAGATTTTGTCTCACAAGTATGGTTATCCTCGTCAAGCACAGTATAAACAAGACCATCACAATTGAAGTCTCTAGCCAAAGAAGGCACGAACGACAACGCAAGAATTAAAAAAAATATTATTTTTTTCATGTATTTAGAATATTTTTGACTCAGAAAGCCAATCTGTCACTTATCAACATAAATGGAATCTAATTGCTCGGCATGAAAATTTTTCCCTAAATAGGTCACGTCTAATTCCAGCTTCGCGATTATCCCTTCTTTATTTGACTCAGAAAATTTCACTTCAGAAAGGTGAGGATTTTTACTAAAATTATGGAGTGACGAAAAGTCAATCCGTCTTCCATCTATCACTAAAAACTGGTCATAAAAATGAAAACCAACTCTCAATAATCCTAAGGACCATCCCGACTCATGATCTGGTATTACCTCAACGCTATATCTATAGCCAAAGTCCTTAAAATACCATCCATTTGGTCTCGAATCCTCCTCATATTCCACGGGACAATATACCCCCTTGGCTACGTCGAAACGTTCATCATTCAGCACATTAGATTGATAGTACGTACAATAATTTTTGAATCCGCCATCTGTCCATTTACTTTCAAATATAGGGTAATTAAATACACCCATTTGCCATATCTTAACACTCTGTGAGTCGATTTTTATACTATCTCCGATTTCTGTACGAATAACAGGTCCACCCTCAGTCCAAGCTCCATCACCTGGCCATTCAGTATATCCCTCACTAACATAAGATCCTCCTACTTCAAACCAAGTCCAATGTCCGTAATCCTCAAACCTGTCGGGACCAACTCGTTCTCCATTTGAATATGTCCTATAGCGCTCCACATACGCATAATAACTTAATGGCATATTATGATGAGCTTCCTCCCAATACCCTCCGGGGAAATATTCCACCATGACCAGCTCGAGCTCCTCTGCACCTATATACTTAACGATATATTCAATCTCAACATCGGCTGATTTTCCCGTATCATTTCTTTGTGTCACTTTCTGGCTGAAGTTAGCACTGACCTCATATAGCTGGTATTCTTTGCCACTTACCGTCGCCGTGCCCAGATCCTTTACTGAGATATCCTTAAACTTTACAGGCTCAAGAGGATAATATGGCATTGAGGCAGTCTTGCCAACATTCATAGCATTACTGTCCTCAAAGCTACAGTCAAAAACGATTTCCTGCAGTTCGGAACCGAATTTTTGCTGAGCAGACTGAACGGATGAAACATTTCCTGTCTTGTCTATGAAGTCCTTCAGGTCATCGACCGAACTCACCCATACTGTATCCTTGGCTGTTGTGACATGTATCTTTGCAATTGGGGATCCTGAGGCCTTTATCCCGTAAGTATCGATATTTTTACTATTTTCCACTATCCAAACCTCCATATCCTTTCCCGGTATGCTGACAAAGGAGGATGGCTCATTTGATGAGTCATTTTTTATGTCCCATTGATACACTAATGTCCCTCTTTTAGGTTTGAATTCTGTAGGCCAATCTGGGGTGTCATAATCATCACTGCACGATGCCACACTAAAACACATGGCAGTGGCAAGGCAAACAAGCATAGCATGCAAAAACAAGGATTTTTCTTTCATATTCTACTCTGTTTCATGAATTAATTATACAGAAAACGTGAGGTCTGTACTGTTGCTCGTCCCACGTTCTGAGGCCCTGGAATTGCCCGGATTAGTAGAACGAGCAAACTTGCAGAGGCCTCACGCAGAATATGAATATACTCTGGCACGACACTCTCGTGCCATGTCAGGCGGAATATACATATCCACGCAAAGCGTCTACCG
>CAZGGB010000163.1:0-4559 GCA_964525115.1 uncultured Sangeribacter sp.
ATTGGAGTTCCCGCGAACTGAGTGATGCGATGGGGTATTCTGCCTATTGGAAATTCAGTCGTGTTATCGACAGGCTATACATGTGGCTGTGGCAAAAGGGATGGAAATAGACGATCATTTCAACCGGTCGGTTGAAATGGCCTAAGTTTATTTTGTTGGAGTATAAGATGATATGAAGTTGAGGGGATGAACTATTCGAGTTTTTCGAATAGTTGGGCGGGGGATTTTTTATATAAAGTTGAGGTATTGTTGGATTTATTTGCTAATTTTGTGATTGGTAATGGGGCTTGGCTTTTGAAAGGGGGTATATTAGGGAATATATCAGAAAATCTTATAAGTTATGTCGAAGGCGCAGTTGAAGAAGTATATACAGGGGTTGGATAGGGAGCATTTGGAGGAGTTTGTATTAGATATTTATTCGGATGTGAAGGCGGCTAAGGAGTATCTTGATTTCTTCCTTAATCCAGACGTAAACAAGGTGGTGGAGAAAACTCAACGGGCGATCTATTCAAAGGTATATCGTCCGAGTGGGGAACCTCTTGCGCGGCTTAAGTTCAGTAAGATCAATGATATTATGAAGGATTTCACCAATAAGGTGCGAGATCCTTATATTGTGGCAGATATGATGGTGTATCTGCTGACGCTGCTATGTGAATTTGGCTTGAGGCATAGTCATGGCGAGGCTTTTGTAAGGTCGCTGGTAGCTAATTTCGGAAGGTTTTCGAAATGGTTGGTAAGTAGCGGTCTGGAGAATGAGTATAAGGAGAAAATGAACTCGATGATAGCAAAAACCCATAAGATTGGCTGGGGATGCACTGATTGGGTTTATGCTACCATCGATCCTTGCTTCGAGTGAATCGGCATTACTTTCCCTGAATAGGTGGAGTGCATGCCGACGAGGGTTAGGGAGTTGGGAGTGTCAGATGGCTGGGCGGCAGTTGAAACCGATTGGATTGCGGTGAGGAACCGGAATGAATATCGGCATAGGGATGTCGGATGGGTGAATTTCGGAGAGTGATGAAGTGTCTTTGAGTCCGGCGTTCATCACCCTGACCGCCATTGCCGGTAAGATTTCTGTCTGGATGAGATTCATGACGTGACGTGCATTCCCGAAGGTTTGGTCGCGATGGGAATAATCGTATGCTAAACGGTTGCGTAGGGCTTCCCTTGCTTCAGGAGAAAGGGTGAAATCGACTTTTTCAAGATATTTTATGGCTATTTCCATAAGTTGCTCTTCCGAAAAATCTTCAAACGTATATATATTCGAATCAGGTATACGGGATTTGAAACCGGGGTTAAGGTCGAATAGGCGTCGCATTCCATCGGGATATCCGGCAAGAATCAGCATCCAGTCATCTTTATTCGGATCGGCAAGGGCTGTCAATAATGCCTCAATCACGAACTTCCCCGGGTCTTTGGGGTCATGCTGTTGGAAAAGGGAATGAGCCTCATCGATGAAGAGGATGCCACCCTGAGCCTGTTCGATTGCTTCGAGAGTCTTTTCGGCTTCCGAACTATAATATTGCCCTATCAGTGTGGAGCGTTCCTTAATCACTACATGACCACTTGAGAGGATTCCAGCCCGCTTGAGCATTTGCCCCATAAGTTTAGCCACTGTGGTCTTGCCGGTGCCGGGAGAGCCAAGAAACATAGCATGGAGCGGAGTCGGAAACATCTCGAGTCCCCGCTTGGCGCGGATCATAGTGAAGCGCATCAAACTGTCGTAGACACGGATTCTCTCCTTCACCGATTGAAGGCCGGTGAGATCGTCGAGTTCAGCAAGGAGATTTGCATTATCGCAGTCATCAGCATCTCCGGAGCTATAGGAATCTTTGGAGCTATTAGAATCTTCGGAGCCATCAGAATCTCCGGAGCTATCAGCATCTTCGGAGGAATCGGGATCTTCTCGAGCCAAAAATGCTTCGAGGAGAGCGTCGTAGTCATCATCAGTGAGTGGCTTGTCGTCTTTATCTTTGTCATCGTCTTTATCAATGTCGGAGGAAGAATCGCGCTTGAGCTTTTCGTTATGGAGGCGGCAGATGGTTGCATAGTCGTAGTCGTCGACAGGTTGGATATCGTCTTTGTTCCAAACTCCTTTAATTTCCTGATCGGTATCGAAAGTGAATCCTGCTATAGGGAAGTCCATACAGAGTAGCTCCACATAATATATACCCTTAAAGTGAGAGGATGGATGAAATGGAATGTCTACATAGTAAGAGAAGTCGCCAAGGTATGCGTAGCGGGGCTCGATGAATGTTACCTCAACACGCTCAGAAGCAGGATAATACAGGCGCACCTCCACTTCGGGATGAACGTCGAGAGATATGCCCGGGATGCGGTCGGAAATTTCAAACCGGATCTTGTAGGTCTGCTCCTCATTGGATGTCGCATCGCAACAGCGCAGAAATCTGTGGTCGCTGACTGTTATGAGTTCTGCACAGTTGGGTTCATACCACTTTTCAGGCTTACCAAGGTGGTTGACACTGAAGATGTGGAAACATTTTTCCCCTATGTTGGCACCAGTCTCGTCATCGCGCAGATGTAGCCTGTAGGAATGCCCGGATTTAAATTCAATTTCGGTAGAAGGGAAAGAGATGTAGAATTCCTCCATATAGGAGGAAGCTGGGATTTTGACATTGATTTGCTTAGTGAGCAGAAGCATTCGATCCGTTGCGTCGAATAGATATGCAGTTACTGTTCGCCCAATACGTCTGTGTGAGTCGTGGAGGAGGTTTTCGAAACGGATTTCGACTGCAATCCCGCCAAAGGCTTTTTCTATAAGGAAGTCTTGTCGGAGATCGTAGTCGAGTTTGGAGATGTCAAACGTCGATTGAAAGTAGTCTTTACGGGAGTAGTCGGTGAAGAGAATGTCGAAGAGAGAGATAGGAAGTTTATTATTCATATTCTTACAGTGTTTAAAGGGTTAATGATTAAATATCAATTTCCACCCAGTTTTCTCGTGAAATTTTGGTGGAACTTTAACGAAAAAATCGCGGAGGCATCAAGGTATTGGCATGGCAAAGGCTGCCTTGACCCTTCGGCGTCTCCTCAAGAGACGAACCGGCAATGTCATGGATCTCCCTGCAGCCGACGTAATCCTATGTCCCAGACATAGGGACACAGCATAGGCTGTCGGCGCATTGTTGCGGTTTCGAAAAAATTGATGGTGATACTAATCCACACTACATTCTCGCGTCGCCGGGCGGGGCGACACCGCAAAATTTATTGCTGTTTAAAACCGAATGTAGTTGTTTCATAAAAAAATAATGAAAAACTGTAAGAATAAGGGAAGCTTTATAAAAACATTAGAATCCCTTGATGGCGCAAAGATAATACTTTTTATCTGAGAATGCAAGTAAAAATGCAGAAAATTTGAGCGTGGTGCAGAGAAATGCCTAATCTTTATCTTTATAGGAGGAAAGAGAGTGTATGAAGAATAGATATTTACCATTTGATATTGCGCGAACAGATTAGGGGAGAATTTTGTTGATATGAAAAATTAAAACCTTAAATCTACTGCCTATGCTTCACGATATCATTTTCCTCATTCTTGGATTGGTGCTCTTGGTGTTTGGTGCCAACTATGTCACGGATGGCGCTGTAGCCGTTGCCAGACGTTTTAAGGTGTCAAATCTCATTATTGGATTGACGGTGGTTGCTCTCGGTAGCACTATGCCAGATATCGTGGTGTGTGTGGAGTCTGCGTTTCAAGATAAGCCTGCATTGGCTGTAGGTGAAGTGATTGGCGCGAATATCTTTGATTTGCTGCTCGTGGTGGGGATAATGGGATTGGTACGCCCGTTTAAAGTCAGTGGCATCATGAGGAGCCAGGATCTTCCAATCCTCTTTATAGCTTCCGCTGCGCTGTGGATAGCGGGCGACAGCGTGCTTTTTGATGCAGCACATCATAATGTAATAAACCGTTCGTCGGGCATCATGCTCATCGTGATCTTTATATTCTATATGTGGTTTATGATCCTTTCCTCAAAGAATAATAAGTTGCAGGATTCGGATGATTCTGATGCCGATTTGCCTACTTCTGATGATTCTTGTACATCTTCGTCAGAGAACATAGGGGTTGCTTCTTCCCATAGCGTGAAGTGTGAGTTGAAGGCCTTGAAGGCAGATGTAGCCGAGCTCAGGAGCAAGCACTGGTTTTCATGGGTAATGATAGTAGTCGGCTTGGGTGCACTGGTAGTAGGTGGCAACTGGGTTGTCGACGGGGCAAGCGGATTGGCGTTGAAGATAGGTATGAGTCAGGCTATGGTGGCACTTACCGTGGTTGCCATTGGAAATGCGCTTCCTGATTTGGTGACCTCCGTTACGGCCACTGTGAAGGGCGCCAGTGGAATAGCCTTCGGCAACATTGTCGGTTCGTGTATCATCAATGCATTGCTTACAATAGGACTTAGTGCTCTTGTTATTCCGTTGAGGGCAGACTCGATAGGATTTGTTGATTTCATTACTCTTGTGGGGGCTTCGGCATTGCTCTGGATATTCCCTATGCTCTCGAAAGATCGCAAGATAGGACGCGTAGCGGGTGTCATCCTCGCGTTGCT
>CAZGGB010000164.1:0-4558 GCA_964525115.1 uncultured Sangeribacter sp.
AAAGTCCAAGTGCATAATGCTCCCCACCATATCCCATTACGCAGCAATAGCCAATCTCGCCATCAGAAAGACGGACTGCAAATATCATACCGTCGTCAAGAATCTCCCATAAATTCTCTCTACGGAATTGCAACGCTAATGCAATTAGATCTTCTTTTGTCATAATATGTTCGGAAAATTTATTACTTTCCACAAAGTTAGCATTTTTTCTCGAACCTTCCTAATATAATGCCTCATTTCTTTTGGCATATTTGCGCCTTTGCGTGAGCCTACTAAATTGGCTGATATCCGTATTTTTATTAATTTTGCATCAGAAAACGAAAACAGTGATGAAAATAGTGATTGAAGAAACGGCTGACGGTAGCCCGACACTTTACCGTGAAGACATCGATGAGCATTATCATTCTGTAAAGGGGGCTCTTGCCGAAAGCAGACATGTATATCTGGATTTAGGATGGAGGAAAGCGGCTGAAAACTCAAGTCCAGTAAGAGTCTTTGAGGTTGGGTTTGGATCAGGACTGAACGCCGCCATTACAGCTGCAGCAGCCGTGGAATCGAAGAATGGGTCAGAACTGAGCGATCGATTGATGGAATTCATGTATGTGGTGAATCCTGAAACCCCTTTATAAAGTCCAAGTGCATAATGCTCCCCACCATATCCCATTACGCAGCAATAGCCAATCTCGCCATCAGAAAGACGGACTGCAAATATCATACCGTCGTCAAGAATCTCCCATAAATTCTCTCTACGGAATTGCAACGCTAATGCAATTAGATCTTCTTTTGTCATAATATGTTCGGAAAATTTATTACTTTCCACAAAGTTAGCATTTTTTCTCGAACCTTCCTAATATAATGCCTCATTTCTTTTGGCATATTTGCGCCTTTGCGTGAGCCTACTAAATTGGCTGATATCCGTATTTTTATTAATTTTGCATCAGAAAACGAAAACAGTGATGAAAATAGTGATTGAAGAAACGGCTGACGGTAGCCCGACACTTTACCGTGAAGACATCGATGAGCATTATCATTCTGTAAAGGGGGCTCTTGCCGAAAGCAGACATGTATATCTGGATTTAGGATGGAGGAAAGCGGCTGAAAACTCAAGTCCAGTAAGAGTCTTTGAGGTTGGGTTTGGATCAGGACTGAACGCCGCCATTACAGCTGCAGCAGCCGTGGAATCGAAGATAGCTACGGAATACTATGCTGTCGAACTGTATCCCTTGCCACAAGACACTATAAAGCTTATCTCAAAGGGAATAGATAAGGAATATAGTGAAGAGTTTGAAGGTGTCAATCAAGTCCCCTGGGAGATTGCCACTGAGATAAATCCATATTTCACTCTACTCAAATTGGAAGCCGATCTTCTTGCGTTAAAGCTTCCATCAGACATAGATGCTGTCTATTTCGATGCCTTTGCACCGGAAAAACAACCCGAGATGTGGGACGAGATGATTTTCCGAAAACTATATGAGGCAATGAGTCCCGGAGGAGTACTCACAACGTATTGCGCAAAAGGAAGCATACGCCGGATGCTTCAGCAAATCGGATTCCTTACAGAACGTCTTCCCGGTCCTCCCGGAGGAAAAAGAGAAATCCTAAGGGCAACCAAACCCACCCTCCCTGCTGATTGTTAATCATTCAAACCCCATTATAAACCCATTAACTCCGAAGTATAAAATGGAACATATCAAAGTAAAGATCATTAATGACTCTCCGTATGAGTTGCCGGCATATGAGACACATTCAGCTGCAGGAATGGATGTGCGGGCAAATATCACAGAACCCATCACACTCGGTCCACTTGAACGCTGCCTGATTCCAACAGGACTGCGTATGCAGTTGCCGCAAGGGTATGAGTGCCAGATACGTCCCCGTTCAGGACTTGCACTGAAGCACGGACTGTCTCTCGTAAATACCCCTGGTACAGTTGATGCCGACTATCGTGGCGACATTGGTATCATCCTCATCAATCTCTCCAATGAGCCATACACCATCACTCCGGGCGAACGCATCGCCCAGATGGTAATAAAAGAATATGTTCATGTAGAGTGGGAACCGGTGAAACACATCGACACCACCAAGCGTGGCGACGGTGCCTTCGGACATACCGGAACAGAATAAAAATAATAGCCAAGCAAGTCCACTTCGCTTGGCTATTTTAGTAACAGAGCATGCTCTGCATGCGTCATCGCGCCTCTTTAGTATAAAAATATCTAAAGCATATTATCTATCACCCAGTTTCTTTGTAGAGACACCGTCGCGCACCTCTATATAGATGCCTGTAGGCTTTGAGTTGAGTCGACGACCATAGATATCGAATATCATCACTTTTGATGCTGGGTCGGCTATAGTGGGATGCACTGCCGACGCAGCATATTTTTCATATTCCAAACTCGCCATTATAAACGATCCGATACCCTTACCTTCGTTGGAGACGATGTTGACATCGCTGCCATCGAGATAGTAATCGGCAGTGCCGTTGCGCTCTCGTTTGTTTGACGGGCCAAGTCCGGCTGAGCGACAGATATTGTGGATGTCAACGGCATTGGCATTCTCTGTGATAAATGTGTTGAGCAAACCGTCGTAAGCTTTCAAAGCCACAGGACAGAACTCTTCACTGTCGATAAGTCCGAGTCTCATCCCTTTAAACAGGGCGTAAGTGAACATACACGATGCGGATGCTTCAAGATAATTGCGATTGCCACGCGCGCTCACAAATGAATCGTCATACTGAAGGAGCTGATACCATACACCGCTCTGTGAGTCTTGCCAACGGCGTATTCCATCTACGACTTGGGTGAAAATCTCCGCTATAGCCGCATAGTCCGGGTGCTCCGCAGGCATCATTGCAAGCACATCCACCAAGGCAGCAGCATACCATCCCATGCCTCGTCCCCAAAATTCCTTGCTGCATCCTTTGAAAGGCTCATCGGTATTTGCCCAGAATGAATTGGCATCCGACGGTTTGGCACTCCATCCATGATAGTTGAGCGATTTTTGTGCATCGTAAGTGTGGCTATGTATGGTAGTGAACTGCAAGGCAATGTCAGACCACGCTTCATAATCATCAGGTGCGAATATTGAGAGATATTCAGCGTAGAAGGCAGCCCCCATATAGAGTCCGTCGAGCCACATTTGATACGGGTAAGAATCTTTGTGAATGAAACCGTCCTTGCCTTCGTCGAGAGCGATGCGCTTGTATTCATAGCGCAAATAGTTGTAAAGGTAGTCGGCAGCTACGCGGTAGCGCTCGCCATTGGCAGGGCTTGCTGATGACTCGCGGGCATAGAGATCAAAAAGCACCTTCCCGGAAGCGATATTGTCAAGGCTCCCTTTCTTGAAGTTGTAGAACTTGCCGTTGGCATCAATGGCATTGTCAGCGTAGACTTTACACCATCCATAGGCTTGATCCGAAAGTTCGTCATCGGGATATTGTGCGCAGTACATCAGTATTGTTTTGGCAACAAGGCCACTGACGTAATCCCACGCCTTGTCGGCAGACCATTCCTTGCCATGAGACTTAACCATAGCTGCGGAATACTTGGATGTTTGCGCCATAGCCGACATACAAATAAGAATTGAAAGTACAAATGCAACGATATTTTTCATTTTTTGATGTTAGTTAGTTACTGAACACCCTCGTTAGTTACTAATGATGGCGGTATTACATCGCAAAATTAATACTTTTTTCTCAACTCATCAATACAAGATGCCATAAAATGAGAAATCAATCGGAAAAACAATTAATGATTTGTTTATCCGATTGATTAAAGAGGTGTCGCGTAGAGCGCTGTCTTCATTACTTATTCCGCATAAAGGTTTTCCTCTCGCTGAGGAATGTATTCTTCTACCAATTTGCTGATCTTTTTCAAATCAGGTTTCTTGTTGACATAGTCGGTCAGGGTCCCGACTGGGTATAGGTCAGGGTCGGAAGCTGATTGGAAATCAGCAGCATCCTCTGAATAGTCTCCATCTTCCACGGCGTCTTCCTCAATTGCATAGTCACTGAATGCTATTGAGCGATCGGCATCTTTATGTCGTTCAATTCCTACCAACAAAGTTGTAGGAATGATGCTTATCTGAGGGTCTTCTCCCCAAAATCCTGGATTATCGATGACTTCTGCCACTTTCTTGGCGATAATGTCAGTGAGTTCTTTTCTTGTCATAGTATTGTTTTCCATAGTAATGCTTTTTTATTATCATAACGACTCAATCAATGAAATGGTTCTAACTTTTCTTGAGTAATAAAGGTCACAAAAAGAGTATCAACCCGAATGAAAGAGTGTATGTTTTCACCAAACAAATAATTGTCATCAATCGGACACACAAATTCTTATTGTTTATCCGATTGATTATCTTTTATTGGGCGCGATGTGTGGGATCAGTATGCCTCCTCGTTGAAGAAAATGGCACAAATTGATTGTCAATATTTTATAACAATCAATACTACTTATATACAAACATTTTTGACCATTACAGACTGTAAATTATAATTCTAATAGCTGTTTCCTATAACTTTCAATGTACCTCACAAATTCATTTAACTTGCGATTGC
>CAZGGB010000165.1:0-4555 GCA_964525115.1 uncultured Sangeribacter sp.
CCCTTGCCGATATAGAACGGGAAGCCGGCTCCAGTCACCTTCACGCCAAGCTCAAAATCAATGATATTATATTTCTTTGCCAATTCCCAGTGGGGGAGTGCATCCTCCGGAAGATCAGGTATCACGCCACCGGTCTTCTCTACCACATTGTCTTCAGCAGTCTTCCCTTCGGGCACACCCTCGTAGGGAAGGTTAGGAACGGTAAGCAGCAGTTGGGTCATCTTCTGCTCGCACTCTGCAAGCCGCTCCTGCAGACCGGCTGTCTCACCCTTGATACGGGCAACCTCAGCCTTAGCCTGCTCAGCCTCCTCTTTCTTGCCCTCCTTCATGAGTCCACCGATCGATTTGGCAAGCTTATTCAGCTGAGCCGCATCGGTCTCTGTCTTTTGCTGAAGGCGACGGCGTTCAGCATCAATCTCGAGTATTTCTGTAATGACAGCGCGGCCATCAAAGCCCTTCACTGCCAAGCGGGCGATCACCCATTCCGGATCCCCCTTTATAGTATTCAATAATAACATCTTCTTTAATCTTTTATTATTAGGCTAATTAGCCCAATTAGACTAATTACCCCAATAAATTTTTCACAACTGCTTGAATCGTCCTTCCATCAGCCCGTCCGGCAAGCTTCTTCGTAGCCACTCCCATCACCTTGCCCATCTCCTTAGCAGAAGTGGCGCCTACCTCAGCGATGATAGCCTTCAGCTCAGCCTCAAGCTCTTCCTGGGAAAGTTGTTTCGGAAGATACTCCTCGAGCACAGCTGCCTCAGCAAGCTCACCGTCGGCGAGTTCCTGACGATTATTCTCCACATATATCCGCGCACTTTCCTTGCGCTGCTTCACCATCTTAGTCAATATCTTGATAGCCTGCTCATCGCTCAGCTCTCCGTTAGCTCCCGGAGCCGTCTTTGCCTCCAAGAACTCCTTCTTAGCCCCGCGGAGCGCCTCAAGGCGCACCTTCTCACGGGCCTTCATAGCCGCCTGTATATCGGCTGATACCTTATCAAAAAGTGACATATATTCCAATTTTTTAATTAATATTCAATTCCATTCCAAATCCAATCCCGCTCTCCCCATCCCTCCGCTCCCTTTGCTCCCTTAAAGATTCAATCTTTAAAGCCCCCTCAGCGAGCCCTCTGCTCCTCTGCGCGATATTCTAAAATTCATCTGCACTCGAATCAGCCACTTTGCGCCTCTGTGTGAGCCCCCACAAGTTTCAAACTGCAAAAATAACGTATTTTCCCCTCAATTCCTAATTTCTGCCCCTTAAATTTGCAATATCCCCATATTTAAGCTAATTTTGCACCAAAATCTCTTCGATAATAGAGTATGATTGATCCTATAAGATTAATTTTATAAGACTTATAAGACTTATATGACTTATACGACTTATTAGTCTTATTAGGCCTATCATCCTCAAAGAATTTATCATTCATCATTAATAATTTATCCTTAAAATAGATGTTCCAAATAGTTAGTAAACGCCTCCTCTCTCCGGCCATCACCGAGATGAAGGTCCTTGCTCCTCGCGTTGCCGAGTCCGCCCTCCCCGGACAGTTCGTCATCGTCCGGACCGACGAATTTGGTGAGCGCATTCCCCTCACCATCTGCGATTTCGACCGTCACGCCGGCACCGTCACCATAGTCACCCAGACCATCGGAATCTCCTCTGCCAAGATCAACGCCCTCAACGAAGGCGACTATTTCCTCGACTTCGCCGGTCCCCTCGGCCAGCCCTCCGACCTCATCCCCCTCATCGAATCCCTCGCAAAGCCGCAAAGAGAAAATGTGTCGTCGGCGGCCAGCGAAGCGAGCCGCTCGCGCTCTTTGCTCCCGGAAGCATCCAGTCTTGAAAAAGAATCCTTTGCGCCTTTGCGTGAGGTCCCAAAAGTCCTCTTCGTTGCCGGTGGCGTAGGCACAGCCCCCGTCTATCCCCAAGCCAAATGGCTCCACGACCACGGCATTACCCCCGACGTAGTCATCGGAGCCAAGACCGCCGACCTCTTCACCTACGTCGACGAAATGAAAAAGGTTGCCAACGTATATCTCTGCACCGACGACGGCTCAGCCGGTTTCCACGGTATGGTCCCGGCACTTATGGAAGACCTCATAGTCCGCCAAGGCAAAAAATACGACCGTTGCGTCATCATCGGTCCCATGATCATGATGAAATTCGCCACCCTCAAGGCAAAAGAGCATAATCTCCCCGCCATAGTAAGCCTCAACGCCCTCATGGTCGACGGCACCGGCATGTGTGGTGCCTGTCGCGTCACAGTCGGAGGCCAAACCCGCTTCACCTGCGTAGAAGGCCCCGAATTCGACGGCTGGCAAGTCGACTTCGACGAAGCCATGCGCCGCCAATCCATGTACCGCAACAACCCCAAAAACCACCCCCACAACTGCAATTGCATATAATATCATAATATAGAAATAATATAGGCCTTATTAGCCCCATTAGGCCTATCCCCCGCGCCCTCTGCGCCCCCGCTCCCCTGCGTGAAATACTTATCCCCCAATTAAGCAAATATGAATAAAATAGATCGCGTCGCTTGCCGCGAGCAAGATCCAAAAGTAAGAGCTACCAACTTCGAAGAAGTCTGCCTCGGCTATAATAAGGAAGAAGCCCTCCTCGAAGCTTCCCGCTGCCTCAACTGCAAGCGCCCACGCTGCGTCGGTGCTTGCCCGGTACATATCGACATCCCCGGCTTCATCCACGCCCTCCTCAACGAAGGCGAAGCTGCTGCCGCATCCATAATATCCAAAGACTCCTCCCTCCCCTCTGTCTGTGGCAGGGTATGCCCGCAAGAGACTCAGTGCGAAGGCTCATGCGTCCTCGGCATCAAAGGCGAACCCGTAGCCATCGGCAAACTCGAACGCTACGTCGGCGACTGGAAAATCGCCAACGCCCCCAAAGAGCCGGAAAAGATAGAGCGCAATGGCAAGCGGGTTGCCATCATCGGCTCAGGCCCCGCCGGACTCGCCTGTGCCTCCGACCTCGCTCGCTGGGGCTACGAAGTAAAAGTCTTCGAAGCCCTTCATCAGCTCGGCGGAGTCCTCGTCTATGGCATCCCCGAATTCCGACTCCCCAAAGAAAAGATCGTAGCCCAAGAAATCGATGCCGTCAAGCGACTCGGTGTTGAGTTCGTCAGTGACGTCATCGTAGGCCGCACCACAACCATCGACCATCTCCTCGAAGAAGAAGGCTTCGATGCAGTCTTCGTTGGCTCCGGAGCCGGACTCCCACGCTTCATGGGCATCGAAGGCGAAAACCTCAATGGCGTTTTCTCTGCCAACGAATTCCTCACCCGCGTCAACCTCATGCATGCCTACGACGACCGCTACGACACCCCCGTCTTCCAGGCCAAAAAAGTAGTCGTTGTCGGTGGTGGCAACGTTGCCATGGATGCCGTTCGCACCGCCAAGCGACTCGGAGCAGAATCCATCATCGTCTACCGCCGCTCAGAAGCCGAACTCCCCGCACGTCGTGAAGAAGTCCACCACGCCAAAGAAGAAGGCATCGAATTTAAGATGCTGACCAACCCCGTCCGCGTCCTTAGCGACGACAAAGGTTGGGTCCGCGGACTCGAATGTGTAGAGATGGAACTTGGCGAACCCGACGAAAGCGGACGTCGCTCCCCGGTAGAAAAACCCGGCAGCAACTTCGAAATCGAATGCGACGCCGTCATCATGGCGCTCGGCACGAGCCCCAACCCCCTCATCAAGTCCACCACAAAAGGCCTTGACGTCACCCGTCGAGGCTGCCTTGTAGCCGACGACGAAGGCCGCACCACCCGTCCCCGCGTCTTCGCCGGCGGCGATGCCGTCACCGGCGCCGCCACCGTCATCCTCGCCATGGGTGCCGGCCGCCGCGCCGCCCACGCCATCCACACCTCCCTCACTTCTCGAGTTTCTCCAGATTCTCGAGATTAATCCTGATAAATCAAGTTTAATCAAGTTTAATCAAGATAAAAAATGTCCTTGAAATGCGGAATAGTCGGCCTCCCGAACGTCGGCAAGTCGACCCTCTTCAACTGCCTCTCCAATGCCAAAGCCCAAAGCGCCAACTTCCCCTTCTGCACCATCGAGCCCAACGTAGGCGTAATCACCGTCCCCGATGAGCGCCTAAACAAGCTCGTAGAAATGTGCAATCCCCGCTCCACCGTCCCCGCCACCGTCGAAATCGTCGACATCGCAGGCCTCGTCAAAGGAGCCTCCAAAGGTGAAGGCCTCGGCAACAAGTTCCTCGCCAACATCCGCGAATGCGACGCCATCCTCCACGTCCTCCGCTGCTTCGACGACGACAACATCACCCACGTCGACGCCACCGTCGACCCCGTCCGCGACAAGGAAATCATCGACTACGAACTCCAGATCAAAGACCTCGAGACCGTAGACTCACGCCTCGTCAAGACCAAGAAAGCAGCCGCCGCCGGCGACAAAGCCGCCAAGATGCAGACCGGCGTTCTCGAAGCCTACAAAGAGGCACTCGAAGCAGGTCGCCCCGCCCGCAGCGTCCAGTTTGAAACCAAAGACGAGCAACTCTTCGCCCGCGACCTCT
>CAZGGB010000166.1:0-4539 GCA_964525115.1 uncultured Sangeribacter sp.
GGCTCTATGCGCTGCGAATGCGGCGAGCAACTACATAAAGCCATGGAACTCATTGAGAAGGAAGGTCGGGGCGCAATAGTCTATCTAAATCAGGAAGGTCGAGGGATTGGACTGATGGATAAAATAAAGGCTTATAAACTTCAGGAAGAGGGACTCGACACAGTCGATGCCAACCTTCATCTCGGACATAAGGCCGACGAACGCAACTATGGTGTTGGAGCATCTATCCTACATTCACTTGGAATTAAGAAAATGCGCCTTATGAGCAATAACCCGATGAAACGCATCGGGCTTGAAGGTTTTGGTATAGAAACCGTTGAAAACGTACCTCTCGAAGTAAAGCCCAATAAATACAACCAATTCTATATGCACACTAAGAAAGAGCGCATGGGCCACAACCTAAAATTCAGTTGATTTATAGAAGGGAGGTTTTCCGACCTCCCTTCTAAAGCATCCATTGTAAATTTTCCAATGTGTTTAATTCAATAATGAAAAATATATTAACCATCCCATTTATAACCCTCTCGATTGCCTTATCTATGGAATCGAGTGCCAAGAAGGTTCTTGACCATACATCTTTCGATGACTGGAAAAAAGTTACCAACCATTCACTCTCAAACGATGGCAAATGGGCTGCCTTCAGCATAAACCCCCAAGAAGGCGATGGCATTCTGACTCTTAGAAACACTGTCAATGCTAAAGAAATCAATATCCAAAGAGGCTATGGAATAGCTTTCACTGCCGACAGCCGATGGGCTGTAGCCACTATCAAACCTCTTTTTAAAGACACCAGACAGGCAAAGATCGACAAAAAGAAAAACTTCGAAATGCCTCAGGATTCTTTAGCTATTATAGATCTCAAGAATATATCTGTCACAAAAATACCCCTTGTCAAGGGCTTTAAGATTGGACAAAAGGGGGGTGACTGGGTTGCTTATAGTAGCTGCGACACCACTGTCAGCAAAGATATGAAACTCTCTGACAAGGAGGCTGGACTCCCTCTCGTGGTCCGCAATCTATCTTCGGGAGACATTAAAGTATATCCCTACATAGGGAACTATTCTTTCAGTGAAGACGGAAAGAAGCTCGTTGCTGTCTCCAAACCTGTTGCCAAGGATTCCGTATATACTAAAAGTGTTCGCGTTCTTTATCTCCCGGATGGTAAGGATTTCGTCATAGACGAAGGTAAGAAATATTATGGTGATCCTGTCTTCTCCACCGACGGCTTGAAGTTGGCATATACTGCAACTAACGACAGCAATGAGACTGGCACCCGACATATGCAGCTCTACTTATCATCTCTTTCCGACAAACCTTCTGACCTGCAGGAGTATAATCTTGATATTTATTCCGGACGAAAGGGACCGAACTTACAGCGTCCTCATTCATCCGATCCGGAATTGCAGGAAAAACTCATGAAAGAGTGGCAAGATAAGATGGCTCAGAATGCGCCAAAATCCTTATTTGTCAACCAATACTCAAAACCTATCTTCAGCCATAACGGGAAGCGTCTTGTGATAGGGGTTGCTCCTGAAATCGCTCCTGATGATACTACTCTTGTCAGTTTCGAACGTCCGGAACTCGATATCTGGCGTTGGGATGCACCCTACACTCCTCCACAGGAAAAAAGCAATCTTGAGGAGATAAAGGAAAAGACATTCCCTGTAGTAATAGATATTGAAAGTGGCGACTACCGACTTCTCGATTCAAATCCACTCGCTAAAATAATTGCTCCTGACCGTTGGGATGCTGACTGGGCTCTCTTGCGAGATCCAAGCAAGGATATTGTAAGCCAACAATGGAATTATTATGCTCCTGAAGAGATTAGCGTCATTAATGTCAACAATGGAGAACGACGCGAAATTGCCACAATCTATGATGGAACTGCAAAACTATCGCCCGAAGACAAATTCGTGTATTGGTTTAAGGATGGTAATTGGTTTGCTTATGAAATAGCCTCGGGCAATATCGTGAACACTACTGAGAATCTGCCATATCCCGTATGGGACGAGAGCGACGATCATCCCGGAGTCCGCCAAGACTATGGCTTTGCTTCATGGACTGAAGAAGATGCCCGGATGCTTGTGTATGATCGTTTTGATATCTGGAGCGTTGATCCCACAGGTAAGACAACTCCTGTATGCCTGACAAATAGCTATGGACGTGACAACAATCTGAAAATACGCTACGTCAACACTCTCGGTAAGGAACGACGCTTCCTGAAAAAAGGTGACCTAATGACCCTTACACTTTTCAACTATAAAGATAAGCGTAACGGACTCGCATCAATGAAATATGGAGTCGCATCAAAACCTGAAAATGTTGTCATCGACACCCTGAGTTTCACTCAGATTCGTCAGGCTCTTGATGCTCCATCATTCTCTTTTGTGGAAGCTAATTTCTCAGTAATGCCTGATGTGTGGATAGCTCCTAAAGGTATCTTTGCCAAAGCTGTAAAAGTAAGCGATTCTAATCCTCAAGTGAAAGATTACAACTGGGGCACCGCTCGCCTTGTAAGCTGGCATGCTTATGATGGCACACTTTCCGACGGTGTGCTCTACGTCCCTGAAGACCTCGATCCTACAAAGAAATATCCTATGCTTTGCGTATTCTACGAGACCGGATCGGAAGACCTTTACACTCATTATAATATGGAGCCATCTTGGAGCTGGGTAAACTATCCGTTCTATGTAAGCCGCGGATACGTAGTGTTCGTGCCGGATATCCATTACACTGCAGGTGTGCCCGGTGAATGCGCCTGGAATTTCGTATGCTCCGGAGCGGAAGCCATGTGTGATCGCTATCCTTGGATCGACCGTGAGCGTATCGGTATCGATGGTCAAAGCTGGGGTGGATATCAGACTGCCTATCTCGTAACGCGCACAAATATGTTTGCTTGCGCCGGAAGTGGGGCACCTGTTGCAAACATGACATCAGCATTCGGCGGCATACGCTGGGAAAGCGGGGATTCACGTCAGGGACAATATGAATTAGGACAGAGCAGAATAGGAAGAAATCTTTGGGATGCTCCTGAGCTTTACATCGCCAACTCACCGGTATTCCATGCAAACCGGGTGGAAACACCTCTTCTTATTATGCACAATGATGCTGATGGTGCAGTGCCATGGTATCAAGGAATTGAGATGTTTATGGCTCTACGAAGACTGCAAAAGCCGGTCTGGATGCTTCAATACAACGGAGAGGCACACAATCTCAAGGAGCGTCGCAACCGCAAGGATATCACCATTCGCCTTCAGCAATTCTTCGATCATTATCTCAAAGGCGACCCTATGCCTGAATGGATGAAATCAGGAATCCCCATCACCCGCAAAGGTCAAGAACTTGGTTATTAATTATAATTGGACCAATTAGATTATGATAGTCTAATTGGTCCAATTGATTTTATACATAATTTTTTTACTCCGTCAGCTCTCCATGCAAGTTCTTTTCCATATACTTCCCTGCAAGTTGAGCAGTAGCTCCCATCCCGAACAGATACATCATCTTAGTTATTGCCGCCTCCGATGTCAAGTCATGACCGGAGATCGTCCCGGCATTGGCAAGGCCTACTCCGGCTGAATATTTCATCGGAGATACCATACCATTAGAACATTGCGATATATTGACTATTAGAAGCCCCTTTCCAACGGCATCCCTAATACAATCAAAAAGCCACGGACAACTGGGCCCGTTTCCTACTCCAAATGTCTTTATCACCACACCTTTTAAGCCCGGGATGTTGAAAGTGGCTCTGACTACATTCTCCTGAATACCGGGGAAGATATCAAGATAAGCCACATTAGTGTCCATTATATATTCGGCTTTGAATTCTTTTCCTTGTGAAGGGCGGAGAAGTGCATCCTTGTTATATGTGATGTCAAGACCTATATGCGCAAGCTCAGGATAATTGCTCGACTGAAACGCATCAAAATTATCTGCTGAAAATTTTGTGCTTCTATTTCCTCTCAACAAAGAATCTTGAAAAAGAATAGCCACTTCCCTCACCATCGGGCCGCCATCAGTGTCTTTGGCAGCAGCCACTTGAATGGCTGTGATGAGATTCTCCTCACCATCTGTGCGCACTTCTCCTATAGGGAGCTGAGATCCGGTGATAATTACTGGTTTCGTCAGATTATTTAGCATAAAACTCAACGCAGAGGCTGTGTAAGCCATAGTGTCAGTGCCATGCAATATCACAAAACCATCATAGGAGTTATAATTATCTTCTATCACTTTTGCCATCTGTCCCCAGTGCGACGGATTCATATCGGCTGAATCGATCGGCACATCAAACTGAAAATTATCTATTTCGAAGTCAAGCATCTTTATTTTAGGCACATTGTCAAGAAGATGATTAAAATCGAATGGTTCCAACGCTTTTGTATCAGGATTTTCTATCATTCCGATAGTCCCTCCTGTATATATAAGCAGTATTTTCGGTTTTTTTGCAGACATATGATATTTCTTTTCAATGCGCAAAGATAACAAAAAAAAATTTACATCGCAACATTTTTCCATATTTTTATCACCTCGTCACCA
>CAZGGB010000167.1:0-4523 GCA_964525115.1 uncultured Sangeribacter sp.
GCGCATCCGCTCTTGTTTAGTAAAAATGCAAATCTCTTTTTAAGAGATACCTAATTCCGAATGCAAAGATACATAAAAATTTCGGAAATACCTCATTTTTAGACAAAAAAGTTTCTTCAATTTTTTACAGCAAGTGGTCTGACAAAGCCATTTGCTGTAATTTGTTTAGCAAATCGCATTTTTGTTAAATCTTAAATATTTAATAATTAAGGTTTTAAATGGATTAGGTATCTCTTAAAAAGAGATAACTAAAACTTGCTAAACAAATGAAACTCCAAGACATTGATTCTCAAGGATTTTCAAAACTGACACCTTCCAAATCCTCATCATTTTTCATCAGAAAATAGAGGATTTCCAAGGGAAGAAAAGCCATATCCCTCCACCATACACCCGTTCACCCCTCCCCACGATGACTATCAATCAAATAGAGACATCCATGTCGAAAGTCTCAGAACTGACCACCCAGCTCACCCGCAGTCTCCGCCGCCCCACGAGCCGTACCCTCCGGCTCCTCGACAGAGCCCTCTCCTACCTCACCCCCTTCGAGAGCCCCAAAGCCATCGTCACCTCCCCCTCCGAACGCCAAGACCTCTTGGAATTGCTACGCACACATTATATTATACTCTCCCCATATCTCAATCTCGACCGCATAGAATCCAACCTATGCAAAGTATAAAAATCAGTTGATAGTTTATCGTTAAACTCCAGCCCCCCTGAAGACTGAAGACCCAAAACTGAAGACTAAAAAACTGATCGTTTATAATTCATCGTTTATCGTTACCCCCACCCCCTGAAAACTGAAGACTCAAGACTGAAGACTCGAAAACTGATCGTTAATCGTTCATAGTTTATAGTTGAAAGCAGTCCTTCCTCCGAGTCAAACTTAGTAATAAAGCATGCTCCGCATGCGCCCCTAAAAAACAGGTCGGAGACCTGCCAATTATGCCAAAACCCCAGGCTTAAGCCTGGGGCTACCTCACCAATAGCTCAGTAGCCTCGGAGAGGCGCTTTATGATACTTCCCCATCCATCATTTACGTTGCTCCCAGACCTCATAACTGATCGTTTATAGTTCATCGTTTATAGTTGCACCCTTCCCCCTGAAGACTCAAAACTCAAGACTGAAAAAATGTACACCTTCCTCTATTATAACGAAGACAATCATAAGACATGCGCAGAGTAATCCAAACTGATCCTAAAGCCTAATTCTACCGCAATTCCTATCCGACAATCGCAATATCTCTACGCTCTTCTTCAGTTAAATTTAACTTTGTAAAAAAACAGTCTCCCTATCAGATAATAGTTTAGAATCATAATGAACTCAGTCAAAGAAATAATAATCCGCCTTACCGAAACAATCAAATTATTTGAGGAAAATCCCGAATCCTTTGAAAAAATTTGGAATATCCCAGACCATGAAATAGAAACGCTCGGCATCCCCCAAGATTTATACCAAAGGATGAAAGAACTCGGCGAAAGCCAGGTCCGAAAAATAATTGAAATGCTAAAGATCGATAGCTTATGGCTTGTAGAAGTCACCAAAGACCTGAATGACTTTGGCAAGATGGCAGTTCCCCAGAAAAAACTCGCATTATTCCTCTTGGAAGACTGCGAAGAAAATCTCGAATTCATCTATGATCGCAAATGGTTTTACATGGCAATCAACCCAGACCGCGACAGGATGTTAAAAAAATGGCATTCCCATGAAAATGCTAAAATGCGGAAAAGAGGGCGCCTTATAAAAAGCTACGGCCGCTACCTTCCGACTCTCACCCAAAAATACAAAAACCTTCTCGCCAAAAAACAAACCGAAGCAGCATCATCGGATCACTCCTCGATTCAAGAATAAATAGTGCACCCAGTCAGATCACAACCTATGACGATCTGTATTTGAACGCTTACTCCAACCTCATGAATAAGTGCAAATATTTTAATCCATTATATCGTGGATTTATTGCAAGTAGTTTTGGGTTAATTGCAGTGATGACAGTAGCCACCTGTATATTTATAACCAAAGGATGCCATAGTGAAAAATATGCCCATAATCTTGTAAATGACACAATTAATACAGGAGAACTCCAGTTGGTCAAAATCACGCCAAAAGAAAAGGAAATGTTGATTTCAGACGATTTGTGTTTTATTCCTGCCCATGCATTTAAAGAACATGTAGATTCACTTAATAGAATTCTTCTAAAAAACCAGAAGAATTTGTATGACAGGCAAGCTGATCTTGTTGCAGACATCAGACAAGAGACAAATAACAATCTCGATAAGATCTCAGCGTGGCTTGCCTTTTGGATAACAGTATTAGGTTTTGTGGGGATAGCCTGTCCGGTTGCCTATCAGTTCCTTAATTATAGAAATTCAGAAAAGGAATTGAGACAATTAAGTGGTAAAATTAAAGCTGAAGAGAATCGTCAAAAGATTGTCAACAATGCTTATAGCATAAAGATGAATGTTGTAGCATTCAATCAATTATGCGAAAATAGACTTGAAGATATTGACAACGCACGGATGCGTTCACTCTATATCAGCTCAGTAAAGGCCAACTACGACGAATTTTTAAAAGGGATCCAATTCTTGTCTCCTGATTGGAAAATACTCCAGATTCATATATGTTCTGTGCTGATTAATATCGATACATTTCTGACTAAGTTCAGAGAGAAAAGTAATTTCGAAGAAAGCAGACGAATTAGAACTATATTGGATTTGATTCCTCTGGCCATAGATAAAATATCCAATGAAGATTGTCTAAAAAATGTTAAAGATGACTTGATAAAGATTCAAAACAAATTACAAATGATTTGATATAGTCAAATGAATATTTAACATTTATTAAGCAAAAATAAAGAAAAATAATATTAACTTTGCAAATAAGTTGATAATAATTTTCTAATAGAATAAATCCAACTCAACAAAATGAGTTGAATCGCCAACATATCGTTGGGAAGTGATGAAAGCAATGTGCTCTGACTATAAGTTGGAAAACCCAACCGAAGATCAGCTATATAAAACATACATAAGCAATTGGTATTCTGGCTTCAAGAAATTAGCGAATGACATTCTTGAGTCAGGTAAACATCTATATGTCATTGCCATATCAAGAAAAATGCCGCGTTTCTTCAGCTGGTTGGTGAAAAGAGAAGACTATTATGGGGTGGAAGGTTTAGGGGATATACTTGATAAAGCTGAATATACCACCGAACATGCCATTCCATTCATCTTCGGCAAAGATAAGGAATCTGAATATGAGGTTATCGTGGTTGACGATTCTATGGTTTATGGCAACACTATGCGGAAAGTCGCAGATGATGTTGCAGACTTTACAGGTGGAAAATCCCCATATATTTCGGTAATAGTATCCGGCACTAAAGTCAACCTGGGCCTTATTAAACACAAGGGCATACAAACATTGAATATCAATACGGATGAGCATGTTTCTGAATGGATGGATTATGTTTCCAAATGCAATGCAGCCAGTGAACTCCCCGTAGATGTTGAATTCCCAATTATCCATCTTAAAAATTGCAAAAATAATACATATAAACAGCACTTTGATTCTCACTTCTCACAAGATGAAAGATATGAAATCAATCGTACCAATACAGTTGAATCACTGAATGTCCTTTTGGATAGAGAGATGGTGGAACTTACGGCAATGGATTTCGCCAAATTAAGATGCTTTTTGATAGAGGATGAGATCAGGTTGGTAGTTATAAGTCCATTATCCATAAGACAAGAATCCCTCCAAGATGATTCACCATTTACTGTAGAAAAACTATCCGGAATTTGGTCCTCTATCAAGGCATCAGTTATAAATAAAGGTTCATACCGCACCTCCAACAGTCTGGTTGTAATGCTTAATTATATGCATTCCCTAAATACGTTCAGAAGGAATTGGGATACAATTCTGCCAGAAGATTGGAATCATATTTCGTTGGAATTTTCCGATTTGATGCTCCTTGTAGGTAAAAATTTTGCCAAAATTTTAGCGAGTGAATTTGCCAGATATTTGATGCAGGAATATAGGGAAAGATATACGATAGAGCGAATCTCTTTACCCCCGGTTTTCACACCTAAATCATTGGAAACGCCCTATAAGATACAAAGGAATATGATAGTGGCAAAAGAGCGGAATGGGAAAAATGTTGAGCATGTTTTAACCAATATATTTGATCAGTCACGCTATGATAAGAGTATTTTAGGACAGAATATAACTCTTTTCCATAGAATGCATTCCTCATTCTTTGAAAGTTTTGACTCTTTAAAGTCGTTGATCCATTCTGCCTTTGATGTGGAAAATCTGGATCGGGAAATCAATAAAACTGTCGATTCGTTGATTGATGCCGGTAAAATTATACCCAAATATATTCCCGTCATAAACTCTCAAGGAGAACTTTACTGGAGACGGTATTTTACAAATGCACACTCATCAATAGAACTATAGACAATCCATCCTACAGGTATTTTGTAAGCGTCCAAAAATGACGTATTTGATGGCTTAGGGAAAAAGACTAACTTCGC
>CAZGGB010000168.1:0-4266 GCA_964525115.1 uncultured Sangeribacter sp.
TGCAATCAAGCAAATAAATTTTTCATGTTTTTTAAGTGACGAAGTCAGGAAAAAGCACTCAGACGTGTCACCAAAGTCCGGTCTGAGTGCCTAAAAAAGGAATATAGGATATTACTTTTTTCGGTTATTGGTCCTGGTCATAGAGTCAATATAGCCTTCCGGGTCGCGCTCGGAGATCGCTCCAGACTTATCCCGTGTTCGGAGGAAAAATTCAATACCTTTATAAATCGGGGGATAAATCGCGCATGAGCCCTTTGCTCCTCTGCGCGTTAATTGATTTGAGTAGATATCCGAATTAATTCTTCCGGAGTGACATCATATTTAGCCGCAATCACCTCAGCCGAGATGCCCAGTGACAACATGATGCGTATGCTTTCCTGGCGTTCTTCAGCTCGACCTTCAGCTATTCCTTCTTGACGTCCTTTTTGTTCACCATCTTGGAATGCTCCCCGAATTTGGTTAAGTGTATCGCGGGCGTTCTTGACGTCAGCTTCATAATGGTATCTCTGCTCCGGAGTGAGCGTTGCCACATTGGCAACCTCAGCCAGACGCTTGAAAATATCACTGTTGCTCTTGAAAGCCACTTCCTGTCTTATTCCCATGTTCTTTATATTATAAATCCATTTATCATCCATGTTCTCACACTCGTGTTCCTCCTTCTCAAAGAAAGGAAGCTGTACGAAAATATAACGAGTTTTTGTACCTATCGGTTCCAGTGTCTCCTCGTCAAATGATGAAGCCTTTATAACAGGCTTCTTATTCAATCCCAGCACATGGAAATTGCAGAAGAATATCCCGATTACAGGCTTCAGGGAATAGTCCCATTCCAGTTCCTCCTCTTTCTTCCCTCGGTATCCCTGCTCTGTTATGCCTCTGGCAACATAGAAAGTGGCCCTGTCGATGAATTCGGGTTGACGTGCCTTCTGCATCTCCACGATAAATCGATGGTGTGATGAGGTCTCGCACAGGATATCATATCTGATTGATTTTCCGTCTTTCCAGTCAGCCGAACGCTCGTTGTTGAGATAAGTGACGGATGTTATTTCTTCGAAATCCTCACGATCACAGAGCAGGGCATTGAGAAGATCAACGAGCACAGGCTCGGAAACCTTTTCCCTGCCGAAAAGGAGCTTGAACCCTAAGTCATAGGTGGGATCGATGTATTTAGTCATTGTGAAAGGTATTTTTCACAAAGATATATCAAAATTCTGTAATCTGCAAATTCATATGCATTTTCTCAAAAAAAAACATAATCGCCACAAGCAATCCGCGATAGCGAGCGCAGCGATGCTCAGCCTATGTCTGCGCGCGAATGCCCGAAGCCCGGAAGCACAGATAAAGCATTCGAAAGCATTGAAAATTAAAAAAATCCGCGCCCCTATCCGCTCGCCTCGGCGAGAAAAGCAGCGGAGCGATGCGATCTGCGTTGGAGCCCCATCATAAAATATTCATATTTCAACTAAATTGAAGAGGAGTCATAAATTAATTTTGGATTTGGAATTGTGGGGGTGGGATTTGATGTTTTCAATTGCGTTTGCGGAGGAGGGAGATACCGTCGCGGAAAGGGAGTATTACCGTCTCGAATCCCTCCATCTGAGCTGCCTTCTCATTAAACTCCCTCACGCCTTTGGTCTGTGGATCTTTCTCATATGCCGGATCGCATACATGTCCCGACCAGAGAGTGTTGTCAGCTATTATTAGTCCCCCCGGACGTATCATACGCATAGCTTCCTCAAGATATTGAGGGTATTGACGTTTGTCGGCATCTATAAACATCATGTCTACGCTCTCATCACTGAATTCCCGGCATATCTCTAAGGCTTTCCCTATTCTTAGTTCTACTTTCTTTCCATGCTCTGTTGAGTCGAGTTGCCGACGTATAAAATCTTCCAGCTCATCGTCGACTTCAATGGTCACGAGCCGACCGTCATCGGGTAGCCCTTCGGCAATGCAAAGTGCTGAATATCCGGTGAAAGTGCCCAGTTCCACTGCTATCTTAGGGGCACAAAGTTGCGTGAGCATCTTAAGCAGACGTCCTTGAAGATGCCCCGATACCATGCGTCCGTTGATGAGCCTGAGATAAGATTCCCGAGTCAGACGGCGCAGATGTTCAGGCTCCGAAGAAATGTGGGAGTCTACGTAAGAGTCAAGATCTGATTCTATTTCGTAGTTCATTGGCGTGAGAGTATAGAGCGAATAGCGAGTAGGTATCCATTAAGTCCGAGCCCACATATCATGCCTTTGGCTGCAGGCGCCACCACGTCGGTGTGTCGGAATTCTTCTCGCGCGTGAATATTTGAAATGTGTACAATTATTACGGGTATCGGCGACATCTCCACTGCATCATGAATAGCATATGAATAATGGGCATATGCACCTGGGTTCATAACTATCCCTCTGCATGTCGGGTCGAAAGCAAATTTCTGTATGCGGCTTACAATTTCCCCCTCAGAATTAGATTGGAAATACTCTAAAGTTTCCTGACCTTTTGTCAGGTCGGATATTAGAAATTCAACTTCGGGAAGGAAATCCTCGAAAGTAGTGCTGCCATATACATTTGGATCTCGGCGACCAAGCATATTCAGGTTCGGTCCGTTGATTATTGCGATCATATTTTTTAGGTTTTAGGGTTCAGGGTTTCAGGTGTCAGCTTTCAGCTTTCAGGGTTTCAGGTGTCAGCTTTCAGGTGTCAGCTTTCAGGTGTCAGAATTCTCAATTCTCAATTCTCAATTAAGAAAATGATTTTTGGGAGAAAGATAATGATTCCGCAAGTTGCGGCGGCGATAGCCATCATCAGCACTCCGGCTGCCCCTACATCCTTGGCTTTTTTTATGAGTGGATGAAATTCAGGGCTGACGAGGTCGGCGATGGCTTCTACGGCTGAATTCATGGCTTCTGCCATCAATACTCCTCCGCAGCATAGGGCTACGACGCACCATTCAATATTAGATAATCTTAAGATTAAACCCAGTATCACGACGGCTGCCATTGCTGCAATGTGTATGCGGGAGTTGTGCTCGTCGCGAAGAAGTGCGGAAATGCCATTGAAAGCATATCCGAACGACTTTGCTCGCTTCTTTATCGAAAACTTTTCATTCTTCATATCGCAAAATTAACGATAAAAGAGCAAATATCCTAATATATCTACAATAAATCCCTAAAATCCGCACTCGCTATCTGCTCGCCTTGGCGAGAAAAGCAGCGAAGCGATGCGATCTGCGTTGAAGTCAATCTAAAATTTATCCAACTAAAGCAATTTGAGTTAGCCAGACTTAAAATCCATATACTCTTGGAATGGATATTTATGGATTCTAAAGCAATGCGGATTCGGCTGCGCCGTTGATGTCGCCGATAGGGGCGGAGTTTTCGCGGATTTTTTAATGAGCTACTGTCTTGCTTGTGTATGCTTCGGAAATTCTACCGGGCTTCGGGCGTTCGCACGCGGAGTCGGGCTGAGCGTCGCTACGCTCGCTCTCGCGGATTATGGCGCCTACGACGCAAGGGGCAAGAAGCGAGCATTTCGGAGAGGAAAGGATCCGCGATAGCGAGCTAAGCGATGCTCAGCTTATTTCCGCGCGCGAATGCCCGAAGCGCGAAAGCACTATCAAAGTATTGCCAAAGCAAAAATTAAAAAAATCCGCGACCTATCCGCTCGCCTCGGCGAGAAAAGCAGCGAAGCGTAGCGATCCGCGTTGGAGCTAATCTAAAATTAATCCAACTAAAGCAATTTGAGTTTGCCAGACTTAAAATCCATATACTCTTGAAATGGATATTTATGGATTCTAAAGCAATGCGGATTCGGCTGCGCCGTTGATGTCGCCGATGGGGCGGAATTTTCGCGGATAAAAACGCTTAAATTGAAATGTATGTCGTGGTGGCGGGTGGCATCAAGTTAAAAATCATTAAGAATGCTTTTTTTTAGTCCTTTTTCTCCATTCCCTATTGCTGAATTCCTAAATTTTGTTTAACTTTGTCGCAAAATTGCGGCGGATAAGTGTTATACGGGTGCCGCATGGTAAAAAATCGGTAATAATTAAGTAAGTACAACCCAATAATATTAACTTGACAATATGGCAGAGTTAGATTTGTCCCGCTATGGGATCAAGGGGGTTAAGAAAATCATCCACAACCCCAGCTACGATCAGCTTTTCATTGAAGAAACAAAACCGGGTCTCGAAGGCTATGAAAAGGGTATCCCCACAAGCCTTGGCGCTATCGACGTTATGACTGGCGTTTACACCGGCCGCAGTCCTAAAGACAAATATC
>CAZGGB010000169.1:0-4188 GCA_964525115.1 uncultured Sangeribacter sp.
AGACTCTTGTGGAAGAAGGACAGGAGCCAATCGTATTCGACCACGACTGCCGCGAGGGTATTTGCGGTATGTGCTCGCTCTATATCAACGGACATCCCCATGGTCCTGCTACAGGGGCTACTACCTGCCAGCTCTATATGCGTCGTTTCCAGAACGGCGAGACTATTACTGTTGAGCCTTGGCGTTCTGCAGCGTTCCCTGTGATCAAAGACCTTATGGTAGACCGTAACGCATTCGACAAGATCCAGCAGGCTGGTGGCTATGTAAGCTTCAACTGCGGTGGCGCTCAGGATGCCAACGATCTCCCCATCTCCAAGGTAAATGCTGATGAAGCTATGGACTCTGCAAGCTGCATTGGCTGCGGCGCATGTGTTGCTGCCTGCAAGAATGGCTCTGCTATGCTTTTTGTCAGCGCAAAGATCAGCCAGCTTGCTCTGCTCCCGCAGGGTGAAGTGGAAAAAGACCGTCGTGTGCGTGCAATGGTTGCAAAGATGGACGAACTCGGCTTCGGCAACTGCACCAATACCGGTGCTTGCTCTGCTGAATGCCCAAAGAACATCAAGCTTTACAACATCGGCCGCATGAACCGCCAGTTCATCGCTGCCAAGTGCAAGGAATAATCCACCCTTATATAGACATCCTGACGTCGGAGAAGCTTATGCTTCTCCGACGTTTTTATTTAAGGAAGTTGTTTAAACAACTTCAAATATAAATAATAGCCTTTTTGTTTGGAAAATTGCAATTGTTTTTGTATTTTTGTGATAATAAAGTAGTTTATCATGAATCTTAATGTCCGATATATCTGTAGTGTTGTGTCTCCTGTCATCATGGTGTCACTTTTTGTGATGTCTTTCGTTATGGGGTGTCATAGAAGGGTGGATCCCTTACTTTCTGATGTAGACACAAAGATGGAAGAATACCCAGATTCAGCGATGCTTCTTCTTGATTCCTACACTCTTTCAGACAACACTTCAGATTATGATAGAGCCTATTATGGGATGCTTTTGACGCATGCTCGCTATAAGAACTTTATAGACGAGACCAATGACAGTCTGATATCTTTATCAACAGATTATTTTCTTGAGCATGGCTACAAGGCTCTTGCTTCCCGCTCTCTCTTTTTGCAAGGCATGATCCAAATGAATGCCAATCGCCTCGGAGAAGCCGCAGTGTCATTCTCCAAAGGACTTGATATTGCCAAAGAAAGCAAGCAATATATATGGGAAGGGCAATGTGCGCGAGGGTTATGTATGATTTATGGCAACCTTTTTGATGGATCCGCACAGGTGAATTATGCGAATAAGTCATATGAGGCATTCCTAAATACCCAAGATACTGCTTGGATTGATTATTCTAAACTAACATTAGCTGTGGCTTACAATAATAATGGTAAGTATGAGGATTGTTTATCTATGATAAATCAAATATTTGAAAACGATAACTCTGAAAAAGATTCATTAATGCTTTCGGAACTGTATCGATTAAAAGGTTTATCACTGTTTGCCGTTGGAAAGTATGAAGAGTCATTGAAATTCTATAATCAGGCATACAAGATCAATCCGGACGTTTTGTCAGACGGGGACATAAGGAATGTTCAGGTAGCTGTAATGCAGTTGCCTAAAGTTGGCATTTCTAATAATACTTATTCTTTCATTGATAACGTAATAACTAATGATTGCAACACGAATGTACATAATATTTATGCAAATGAAGGGAAATATAAAGAAGCTTACGAAAGACTGGAAGCTTATAAGAATAGGCAAGACAGTGTGATCTCGATAATTCTCTGTAATAATGTGTCAGAATCTGTTAATCAGTATAATACCATGAAATCGATTTTATTGAAGAAAGATGTAAGGAATGAAAGGATGACATATTGGATTTTCATTCTGGTTATTATAGTGATTGGAATTGCAATTGTTTGGAGAATTAGGGAAAAAATGCTTATGTTGGATAGAGAGCGTCTGAAGACGGAAGCTGATATGGAAAGCCTTCGTGCAGATCTCTTGTTACAGTTGGAGTCAGCTAAGATGGAGTTGGGCACAGATAATAAAGAATCAGATCAAAATAAAACTAATGATTTTGAAAAAATAATAAGACAGCGATATGCTGAAGCTAACAGACTTTGTGATGATTACTATCAAATTGATGAAACAAGAAAGAATAAAGGAGTGTACTTACATTCAGAAATTAATAGTATCATTGCAGGATTTAAAAATAAAGAGAGCTTGGAGAAGATTGCTGAATATGTTAATGAAAAGTCAGGAGGGCTATATTCTTCATTTAAGAAGGATTTTTTCCATTTGTCTGCAGACTCCCATCGATTGTTTCTATATTTGATTTTGGGTTTAAGTGCTCGTACTCTTTCTGTAATAATTGGTCAAAGTATAAATGCGGTATATATTAAGAAGTCCCGTCTGAAAGCAAAAGTTGAACAGAGTGATGTTACTTTAAAGAATGAATATTTGAAATTTTTCTAAAAATCAGTTTTGTTAAATATATGACAGCTCTGATTTGTATTATGCTTATTGATAATACATTATAAATTGAAAGATTTTTGAAAGATTTATTTTTAGATTTCAGAACCGGTTTTAATTCATTATTCTTAATTTTGCAATCTAACCAAAATTATAATTTTTATGATTGCAAAAAAATTCCCCAAACTTCTGTTGATAATTGCGATTATGTTAACGTCGCTTTCCTCATTAGCAGATTCAAGTTCATCTCAGAATTCAAATCCTCCTGCTACAGGTGGTTCCTCTGTCAATAATGGAGGGTCTCTTACTTTAAAAGGCGAAAGGATAGTCTTGTCTAACGGTTTTTCTGTTAAGGCAGGAGGATCATTATCAGTGAATGATATTTGACAACAAAAGTTAAAAATATTGAAGATATTTATTAAGAAGTTTTGCAAATGGAATAATTATTTGTAAATTTGTGAAGTCGGAATGCATTTGAGCTTTCAGATGCATTCTGATTCATCACAATAGTGATGTAAATGCTTATTATAAATCAAACTAAAACTAATTTTATGAAGAGAATTTCTACTATAATATTTAAAAGCAAGATATTATTGCTTTTGTGTGCTATGACGTTGTCAGTTATTTCCGCTTTTGCAAGCGAATACAAGTCCATGATCAGATATGACCGTGTTTGGGAATGTATTTGTCTTTATGATGAAGATGGAGAGGCTGTATTAAAATGTATTAAGTTTGATGGACCGGAAGAAATTAATGGCAAGGTTTATCATAAACTTGTGACTTTCAAAAAAACTTTTCTGAAATATCATATCGATACGGAGACAACTACCTACGAAACGATAGATTGTCTGGACCCTGTAGGATATATGCGTGAAGAGGATGGTATTGTCTACACCCTTATCGCAGAACGTCAAGTTGATACCTATCTTAATGGCGAACCTAGTTATGAGGGTGAACCTTACACTTCTGCAGAAGAGGATTCGGATGAGATAATATGTAAGGAAGAAGTAATATACAATTTTAATGTAGAGGAAGAAGACTCATATAGCAGCGTGTCATTTATTCATTCGTTCGGGTCTGGGTTGTTTTCATTTAGAGTTCTCAATTTGTCTACCATTGAAGTTGCAGGTGAAGAATGCAGGATGATGTATGTATGTACAGAAGACAAAGTGGAATATCAAAAAACCAATGATATTCCATATTACAGGAATGAGCCTATCGTAGAGGGGATAGGAGCTGTGGGTAAAGGTTGTCTTAACTATCATGAGTTCTATGATATACCTTCAAGAATGTATTCCCATCACTATTTCTGCCGTCTATTTGACATGGATGGTAAAGTGATCTATCCGTTAGATTATAAGAGCACTCCTGACGACCTTGATTACGGCTCTTTCAGTTCTGTGGAGGGCATTTCTTCATCGATATATCCAAAAGACACGTTGATGTATGACATGCTTGGGCGGCGGATCAGCAGTCCCGCTCCCGGCCAGCTCTACATTCAAGGAGGCAAAAAGATGATCGCCCCCCAATATTAATACATATAAGGGCGCAACGATGTGTTCTTATAAAATAAACAGTAAATAAAAGAAAGCTTATGAGTGATATATTTACACTTAAAAGAATTGTGTTGGTTGGATTGGTTGGCATAATTGCCTCTATTTCCGCTTTTGCAAGCGAATACAAGTCCATGATCAGATATGACCGTGTTTGG
>CAZGGB010000170.1:0-4012 GCA_964525115.1 uncultured Sangeribacter sp.
CCATTTAGTTAATCGCCCTCAAATCTGTCAAGTATTTTCAGGGAAAGTCATTTTAATACTTAAATTTAACATAATTTAACAACAGACTGCCCGAAATCGTGCAGTCTATCACGCTATCTTTGCAATCGGAAACCCAACCACCGCATTGCCGATGCTGGTCCGATTGCGAATATGGTCACGAAGTACACGGAGTCAACTTCCGTCCGCTTTACCTCCACAGGTCAAGACCGCTCCAGTCATAAAAATGACATCCCTGTCATTACTCGGCTTTGATGATCAATGATTAAATGTATTAATTGATCGTTTATCGTTTATCGTTTATCGTTGATGTAAGTTTCCTCACGGAGGAGGACGGCTCAAATAGGCCCACTCCGCGCCGCGCTCTGCGAGATTTTGACAGATTCCGTGCCCTGGTTCCAGAGGTCTTTGATTACTCTGATAACTCTGACCTCTGACCTCTTAGCCCTGAACCCGAACCCTCCCGAAGCCCGGAACGAGCACAATGACATCCTGCCACACCCTATCAACGCATCAACCAATGCCGATACTCGTCATGCCCTCGGGAGGACGGCTCAAATAGGCCCACCATCGCACTGATCAGTATCCCATTGCCTAACGTTAATCGTTTATCGTTCATCGTTAATCGTTGACAACGTGATATAGGGTATTGACATTTGGGCCATTGACATGAACGCATTCAATGCCTTATACCCTCCCCGTCATAGGTGACGAGGCTTAACACTGTTCGTTATGACTACCACATTCCCACATATTAAAGGTACGCGCCTGTGTGTTTCCCAACACACGGAACGTACCTTTTTCTGTTTCCGTCAGACCCAACGCCTATCTGCTCAGAAAATTCTATCACCGTGCCTTTTGCTCCGTACGCAATAGTAGTTTCGCTACCCACTTCTAAGTTCGAATTTACTTTTCATACATTGAAAAGCTCATTTAATACATTTTCCTTCACAAAATTTGAGAATCAACTATATTAATTGTAACTTTGCTAAAAAATAATGTTTACTTCATTATGACTTTTGGTATATTTTCTCAGGGCAGACTAATGTCTGAATCAAATTTGAACTTTAACATATTGATTTATGAAAATACCAGGACTTAGCTTCTCTTGGAAACGTGCAGTCGGCGTCTCCAAGATTAAACGAGATATCGCTAAAGCCACCGGCATACCTACTTCCCGCGCCGGACTCGAGCGCAAAATCGGAAGCGCAATCATTAACACAGTGCTCAAAAAAAAGATATAAATTAAACATATATTCTCAATCGCTACTTAAGACAAATGAAGAAGTCTGTAAAACGAGGTTTAATTATCCCTATTACATTGCTTTGTACTATTATTGTCGTAATGATAGTATGCGATAGGAAAGTCTATCATACTGCTAAAGAGAAGCTATATGATTGTGTTGATAGCGTGCCGCATCGTAAAGTCGGTCTGATTCTGGGAACATCGCCTATCTCTACATGGAATGGACGTAGAAACTATTATTTTGACCATCGCATAAAGTCTGGAGTCGAACTATACAAATCCGGTAAAGTGGATTGGCTTGTAGTCAGTGGGGGCGATTATCGAAATACTGAGAATGGATATGATGAGCCAGTGGCTATGCGAGATTCCTTGATCAAACAGGGAGTAGATTCAGCTCGTATAGTACTGGATTATGACGGTACGAGAACTCTTAACTCTCTGGCAAAGATACGAGATATTTATCGTCAGGATTCAATAGTAATCATATCACAGAAATATCATAATGAAAGGGCTTTGTATCAAGCAAAACATCTTGGTATAGATGCTATCGGTTACAATGCCCACACTCCTGGCAGACGTACTTCTTGGTGGCGTAATCGTGGTCGCGAAGTGTTGGCTCGAGTAAAACTCTTTATTGATATAGCCAGAGGTCTTCACCCGGACATTAAGGAGTCGATGGTTACTGATTTTACTACCTCTACGCCGGACTTTCTAAGTGTCTCACATATTGAAACGAAATATGGCGATTTGATCTGCCTAAAACCAGATATGAGTGTTCTTTCAATGGACTTGGTTTGCGGTGAAATACCTTCTGCCGACAATGATTCAATAATCCTTGCTTTCGCAGGAGCCTTTACCGGAACTGAATTTGACAATGGACACGCAAACATTGCCGGCGATCATGTTTCAGGAAGTAAACGATTCAAAGGTTATTCGTGCAAGCGTAATACAGGTGCTTTCACTTGGTCGCCTGAATCGGGACCGAATTTCATTTTCAAAGATTACTCACCTGCATTAGATAAGGCTTCTGATGAAAAAGGTATGGGGTTCGCTCAAGAGATGATGATACATGGCGGTAAAGCTGTAAAGACAACTCGTCCGTTAGGTAATCGAAACGTTTTTCGTGCTCTATGTCTTGACTCAGACAACAATCTGACGCTATATGAGAGTCAAGGAATCGTAACATTCGGCAATTTCATTTACGCATTGCTCTCACAAGGAGTAAAAGAGGCATTATACACCGATATGGGACAAGGGTGGAACTATTGCTTCTACCGTATCAACGCTAACAATACTTCTCCGAAATACCTTCACGATACCCCACTCCCTTATGCATCCAATTTCATAATATTCAAAATCAAGTAAAGCTATGAAATATTTAAAGAGATTATTTCTAAGTGTAATATTCATAATGACAGCTTTCGCCATTAGTGCTGAAAGCAGCTATGACATTTCAGAAATTTATTCCATTTTTAAGCCCGACCCGGGGACTAAGGCTGTTGGAAAGTTCGATAAGGCTATAGATGTGGAGTATATTCTTACGCCAACAAAGATCGATACTGGTAAATACTCTGTGGTATCTATTCTCAGAGCTGACTGATGTCGGAATCAAAAATGAACTTTAACACATTGATTTATGAAAATACCAGGACTTAGCTTCTCTTGGAAACGTGCAGTCGGCGTCTCCAAGATTAAACGGGAGATCGCTAAAGCCACCGGCATCCCTACTTCCCGCGACGGACTCGAGCGCAAAATCGGAAAAGCAATCATCAACTCTGTCATAGGCAAAAAGAAATGAAAAAAAATTATTCTAAAAGAACACTTCCAATCTTGGGAGCTATCTGCGGAGACATCATCGGTTCCTGGTATGAATACCTATGATAATAGAAGATCGCATTTTTTGTAAGCTCCCCCTCTGTGTGCCCTCCGTGTGAGCCTTAAGTTTTTTTCTCTCGGGTGCATTGTTTCATCATATTTGGCTATTTCAGATTTTTTTGTTAATTTTGCCAAATAATCCAAAAATGCACTTAAAATTGCATAATCTTGTCGGAAAAATTTGGCACGGTTATTGTTATTAGAGTGTAGAACAAACGTAAATATAGAAATAAACACATAAAACTGAAATGAACGTAACGTTTGAAAAAATCGACGACGTAAACGGCCTTGTGACCGTTGAGCTCGCTGCTGCTGACTACGCAGACAACGTAAAGAAAGCCCTCAAGAATATCGCGAAAAACCGTCCGGAACCCGGTTTCCGCCCCGGCAAAACTCCTACTGCCCTCATCCAGAAGAAATATGGTGAGGCTGTAAAATACGACGAAGTAAATAAAGCTACCTCTGAAGCGCTTTATAACTATATTAAGGAAAACAATCTCCGAGTACTTGGTAACCCGGTTCCCGAAGCAAGTGAAAACTTCGACATCAAAAATGATGATTTCACTTTCAAGTTCCGTGTTGGTCTCGCTCCTGAAATTGAGTCTCCAGTAAGCAAGGACATGACCGTTCCTTACTATAATATTGAAGTGACAGATGAAATGGTGACTACCCAAGACCAAAACCTCCGTCGCCGCTTCGGCAAGCAGGAATCTGGAGATACTGTTGACAGCAACGCTGTAGTTAAAGGCATTATCACTGAGCTTAACGAAGACGGCACCGTAAAAGAAGGTGGCATCGTAGTTGAGAATGGCATCGTTGGTCCTGAGCACTTCAAGAGCGAAGACCAGAAAGCAATCTTCGTTGGCAAGAAAG
>CAZGGB010000171.1:0-3923 GCA_964525115.1 uncultured Sangeribacter sp.
GAACATCCCTGCCACCAAAAGAAGGAATCATATATGACGGGCAGATATTCGATGCGTATACTCTTATGTGCGATCTCATACGCAGTGCCAAAAGCCGGATAATCATGGTGGATAATTATATCGACGATTCAGTATTGCGTCAGCTCGACAAGCGAACCCATGGAGTCTCAGCCACTATCTTTACACCATCCATCAGCAGGGCTATGAGTCAGGATTTGGAACGTCATAATACTCAGTATGCTCCTATTGAAGTGAAGATATTCCGTAAGGCACATGACCGTTTCCTTATAATAGACGATATTATCTACCATGTAGGAGCATCATTCAAAGATTTAGGTAAAAAGCTTACTGCCTTCTCCAAGATGGATATTATGACCGCTGACGAATTGATAAGCTATTTGGAGGCTTCTAATTAAATTTCACTCTCATATATAATTCCCAATCCTTGTTTTGAGCAATAAGACATCCTGACATAAGCCAATCTACCAAAGCCAACCTTCGCCGGACGAATTCCACAAAATCCTTGACTTAGAGTCTTTCTTACTTGTGTATCTCCCGAAAATTTGCAAATTTTGTATTATGATTATGATACTCGCTAACAACAGAATTATAAGAATATTTTTTATTCTTATTGGCATAATCGCAGTCTATTTTACTTGGATTAATGCGCATATACTATACAACCCACTGAATATTACTAATGTTGCTCTACGATTAGCATTTAGAGGAATAATAACATTTATTCCAATGCTATTTTTCTTATTGTGCTTGCATAAGCCCTCAAAGATATTTACATCGCTTGGCCTCAACCGTAGTATACTAAAAGGGTTAGGCTTTGCAGCCTTATGCTGTTCACCGCTCTTGATTGGGATGCCTATTGTCGGCACATTTAATCATACGTTGTCCTTATCCTATTTTGTTAGAGTTGTAGTCCTTGCAGCCTTACTTGAAGAATTAGTCTATCGCGGATTTATGTTTGGACAATTATTCAGGTACGGTAAAATAGGATTTATCTGGGCAGTTATCATTCCGGCATTCTTGTTTGGGATAGGACACCTATATCAAGGACATACCCTAATATCCTCTTTAATGGCTTTTGGCGTAACTGCATTTGGAGCTATATATTTCAGTTGGGCTTATATAGAGTGCAATTTCAATTTATGGGTAAATATCGGTCTGCATTTATTTATGAATTTATGTTGGACTGTGTTCCATGTAGAGGGGAACGAAACAGCAATTGGAGCCTTAGTTCCAAATATCCTTCGTATTACAGCTATTACATTAACTGTAATCCTAATCATTATATACAAAAAGAAAAGTGGAAGGAAAATATTCGACTATCCAATAGTACGAATATAAGAATACCGGTAATTTTCGCTTTTCTTATCCAATCCGTAACCTCATTGAACCTATCAGTAAGTTATGGATTTTCTTTTTATCTATCTAAGTAAAACTCCCACGAAAGCCCACACAGCTTTAAAGATCCCAGCTCCAATTTACAGGACAAAAGAGTCTTTTTGCACCTTATTTGTACTTTTTCTCTATAACCTGCAAATTTTCAGGGTAAAAAACTTTTGTGTTCCAAGCTTTTTTTGTAATTTTGTGTTTGGATCGGCTGTTGTCAGTCCAAGACATTTTTGTAAAAATAAGAAGCGTTATGCTTATCTCGTAGTCGGGAACGTAGGAAATTCAAGACTTATCCGAGAGTTGGCATAGTGGTTCTCACGCGTATAGCGTGGGCTGCTATTCCCACATCTTTGGATAAAGGTTTTCCTACGACCTCCGACTTATGGCGTGGCATAGTTGGCTCACGTTTTCTTTTTTATCAATCTCTCTATTGAGCCAAAGGAGAAAAAAAAATAGTATGAATAGATCTTTATTGATTACATTGATGATTATTATCGTCACAATCATTCAGTCATGCGCAGATCATGATGATCCTCAACTTTCACCTATCGATACGACTCAGGTTAAGATTACTGCTGATGTCAAAGACTACCCCAATACCTCTTGGCTTAACATCACTGAAGAATTGAGAATTAGTGTATCCAATATCGAGATGTCAGCACCAAAAGGAGTTGTCTTGAGAAGCATATCCTTGGTAGCTAATAATGGCATAGGAATGTATATTGTAGACGATAAACCTTATTCCGGAGAAGCGCTTGATTTCAAAGTGCCTCTTACCATGCTCAAAGGACGAATAAACTTTTCATTCAGAGGAAATCTGATAAAAAAAGACAGTCGGGATGCCGAAATAATTATTGCCGACAATATACAGAAAATTGTGTTTTCAGAAGAGCCTGAGTTTAAGTGTGAAGGATGGCTTTACGTTTCAGTAATGAGCAAATCAACTTCAGGAGAGGTATATGAAAATTCTTTTGAGGTCAGATCCACTGATGATCTTATAATACCAGTCCCACAATCTAAACTTTACTGGACACCAAAAGTCGGGACAGCATCAACTATTGAAATCAAATTAGGTGCCGGTGGTACAGCATGGAGCCCTAATACAACATTTGACTGTAAAATAACCAAATCGGCAATAGGACATTCAAGTGGTGATGCCCCTACACTAAAATTGACAATCCCAAATGTTCCAGGATCGTTAGCTGCAGAAAAGCTGCAGGAATACATAGTGACATCGTATTACGGTACATGGGAAAACATAAGCATCGATACTTATAATCTCACCAATGTTTTCAGCATTGTCGAAGCTGATGAATAAATTGACAGAATTTTAAGATATGCATGCAACCCTTCACTCAGGGTTAACATAGGATTTTACTGGGCTGTGACAATGCACATTTTCAACAATATTCCTGGCATAATAATTATACTCTGTTAAAAACTTATAATTAAATACATCATATCTCTAATACTCTTATTACTATGCTGAAAAGAATTTTATTTTTCGTCAGTTTAATCTTCGTTGTGGTTTGCACCTCATGCGAACCGGAAGAAGATTTTGGGTTCCCCTCCAGTATTAAAATATCAAGTAAAGGGGAAACTGTAGATATAAAAGGGAATAATGACTTACCTCCAGGTATCATTCATATACAGGTGCTTGATTATGACGGAAACGGGAATGATAGTGGTCTTTTGTCAGAGGATAAAGACTATATTGATACTACTACCGACTGGTTAACTGTTAAATACATTTTTGCTGAGAATAAACTTGTACTTAACGCTGCACCTAATGAGACAAAGAAAAATAGAAAGCTATATCTTTATCTTTTAGATGGAAGATCCCGGCAAGAAATAACAGTGACTCAATCTAAATAAAAATATCAAGAATAATAAAATGAAAACACTTCGATTTATATATTTCTTATTGCCGTTTTTATTCATATCGTGCGATAAAAACGATGAACCTTATGCTGACTTGTTTTCAATTGATGTTAAATTGGACGAACAAGGAGGTGAAGTCCATATAATAAAACACGAATGTGAAGTAACAATCAATGGAGAACAACAATATATCCACGTCACACTATCTGGGGATTTCGATAATTTATCCCTTCGTCCCCCATACAGTTCTCACGATTGGTCCATGGTTACCTTTGGAGAAAATGAATTAAGTATCCTTGTTCTTCAGAACAATACGGGTGCTGTGCGAAACGACAATGTTGATTTTGTCGCATCAAAAGGATCTATTAAAAACGAAGGCACTGTTTCCATTGTCCAATACCCCAATTAAATCAATGCAATATTTTTTGATTTTTGCATTTGAACAATTTGCAGCAAATTTAAGAGCCCATCTCAAATTTATGAGATGGACTCTAAGAGACCTAGTAAAACACCCAATCTTGCGCCCAAAACTGGGTGTAAAATTGGGTGCTAATACAACAAAAGCCTGATAATCAGGCTTTATATTGCGGAGAGAGAGGGATTCGAACCCCCGGAGGTGTTACCCTCAACGGTTT
>CAZGGB010000172.1:0-3921 GCA_964525115.1 uncultured Sangeribacter sp.
ATCCCTCTTTCAGAAATACTTATTGGTATTATTTTGACCGTCAATAATTTTTATTATGAAATATCCATACTTCATACTCGCATACTTTATACTTGTTTTGTCGGCATGTACTCCTTCGCCTAAAGATGTCACAGAGTCGAAGTCGCTGCCAAATATTTATCCCGACTATGTTGGCGTGACGATTCCATACAACATCGCGCCTCTCAATTTCCTGCTACGCGACAGTTGCGAGGCTCTTTACGTCACTGCGGCTATCGACGATTTCGAGATAAAGTCTCACCGAAAGGGAAGTGATGCCATTTTTAATCTAAGAGACTGGAAGAAACTGACCGACAAGGCAGCCGGAAAAGCAATCAGGGTCACTGTAACTGCTCTTCAGAATGGGAAATGGGTCAGGTATTTACCCTTTGATATATCTGTCTCCAGCGATAAACTCGACTCATATCTTACGTATCGTCTCATCGAACCGGACTATGAAGTGTTTTCACGTCTGCAGATCATGGAAAGGAATGTGGAAGATTTCTCCGAACGTGTGCTTTGCGACTATAATGCAGTGGGCAACCGTTGTATGAACTGCCACACGCATGCCCCAGGGCGTGATGATCTCTCATTTTTCTATGTGCGTGGCGAAGGTGGAGGAATGATTCTTAATGATGGCGGAAGATTGCGCAAACTCGATGCAAAGACTCCTGATATGGTTTCAGGGCCGGTCTACGCCCAGTTTGATCCTTCGGGACGCTATATAGTATTCTCTTCCAATGCCATCATACCGGCATTTCATTCCCGTCCAGACAAACGTCTTGAAGTTTTCGACACGAAGTCGGATATCTATGTCTATGATCTGGATAGAGGAGAGGTGCTTAGGAGCCCATTGCTTGCAGATTCCATTCGCCTTGAGACGTTTCCTACATTTTCGTCTGACGGAAAAAGCATTTACTATTGCGTGGCAGAAGGTCCGGCGCGACCGGCGCGGCTTGACAGTCTATTCTATAGCTTGTGCCGTATTGATTTTGACCCGGAAAAAGGGGAATTTGGTGCAGTCGCAGATACTATTATCAGCGGGAAATGGGGGAGTAGCGTGAGTCATCCGAGAGTGTCACCCGATGGAAAGCGACTGCTCTACACTGTTTCAGATTTTGGCACATTCCCGATCTGGCACCGCGAAGCCGATCTTCGTATGCTCAATCTAAAAAGTGGCGAAATAGACTCGCTGACGCAAGTAAATAGCCCAATGAGCGACACGTATCACACTTGGTCTTCCACAGGAAGATGGTTTGTCTTCGCCAGCAAACGCGACGACGGTCTCTATGGCAAACCCTACTTCGTCCACGTCGCAGAAGATGGCGACACGTCCAAGCCTTTTGTCTTGCCACAGGAACACCCCTCCTTCTACGACCACACCCTTAAATCCTACAACGTGCCCGATCTTGGTCGAGCCCCGGTCTCCATCCTTCCGGGCGAAGTGGCTACAGCAATCATTGGTCGTTAATAACTAATCGGTGGTAGTTAATCGTTTGGCGTGAGCCCCATGTTTTCGTAGATGAATGAGTAGATATCAGTGTATTCATCGATGATTTTTTCAATGGGCTTGCCAGCTCCGTGCCCCACGTTGCTGTCGATGCGGATCAGTTTCGGAGCATCCCCCGTGTCTGATGCCTGAAGAGTTGCGGCATACTTGAAAGAGTGAGCAGGCACTACTCGGTCGTCATGATCGGCGGTTGTCACCAGAATCGCAGGATATGGTGTGCCGTCGTTCTTGATATTGTGGATCGGAGAGTAGGATAGGAGATAGTTGGCCATTTCGGGAGAATCAGAAGACTTTCCGTAATCATGTGCCCAGTTCCAGCCAATTGTGAAGAGATGGTAGCGCATCATGTCCATCACGCCTACGCGAGGGATAGCCACCTTGAAGAGGTCGGGACGCATGTTGGTCACGGCTCCAACGAGAAGACCGCCGTTGCTGCCACCCTCTATAGCAAGCAAGTCCTTGTTGGTCCAACCTTCGTTGATCATATATTCAGCCGCCGCGATAAAGTCGTTGAAAACATTCTTTTTCTCTTGTTTAGTTCCGGCAAGATACCATTCCTCGCCGTATTCACCACCACCGCGAAGGTTAGCCTGGGCGTAGATGCCTCCGTTTTCAAGCCAGAAAAGTCGGTTGGCTGAGAATCCCGGATTGAGTGTGACGTTGAAACCTCCGTAACCATAAAGATAAACCGGATTCTTGCCGTTTTTCTTCAGCCCCTTCTTGTAGGTGATAAACATTGGGATTTCAGTGCCATCTGCAGATGGGAAGAAGACTTGCTCTGTCACATAGTCGTCTGGATTGAATCCTGAGAGTTCAGTGGAGTGGAATGGCTTGCTGTCGCCGGTCTCGGCGTTGTAGGTCAAGATTGTAGAGGGAGTAGTGAAGGATGAGAATGCATAAAATGCTTCCGGGTCTTTGGAATTAGTGGAGAATGAAAGTGTGCCGTAGCCGGGCACGGTAATCTCACGTTCCTTTACGCCATCCTTGCTGTATACGTATGCATGATGCGATGCGTCCTTGTCGTAGGTCAGGATTAGTTTATCGCCCGCGAATCTTGCATCCACAAGCACTGCATCCTTGTCTTCAGGCACGAGGTCGATCCAGTTCGTTCTTTCAGGAGACTTTACGTCGACGGTCACGAGCTTGTATTTCGGGGCGTCTGCAGATGTGAAGATAAAGAGCTTGCCGTCTTTTTCTCCGATTACGCTGATGTCGTGATCTTGCGATTCCTCTGCTGTCACCCATTTCGGATTAGGGGCTTTGAGGTCTTTTACGTAGAGGGAGTTGCCTTTTCCGGCGCCACCACCCATGACCATCAATACCGATTCGTCGTCGGTGATGTCAAGGCTGTGGAAGTGCTGGGGCTGTTTGCAGTTGTCGAAAATCACCTTGTCTGCGCTTTGGGGAGTGCCGAGCTTATGGTAGTAAATCCTATGGTATTCATTAGTGTTAGAGTATTCTTTCCCGGGAGTCGGTTTGTCATAGGCACTGTAGTAGAAGCCGTCTCCATGCCATGCAGCTCCGGTGAATTTTGTCCATTCTATATGGTCGGGCAGCAATTGACCGGTTGCTGTGTCCATGACGAAGATCTCTGTCCAGTCGCTTCCCTTGCGTGATACGGTATAAGCCGTGTATTTGCCGTCGTGCGACTGATATACTCCCTTGAGCGATGCTGTGCCGTCGTCGGAAAGCTTGTTGGGATCAAGGAACACTTCAGCCTCCCCGCCGGGAGTGTCTGAACGGTAGAGGACGGATTGATTCTGCAATCCGTCGTTCTTGTAAAAATAGTATTTCCCGTCGTTATCTTTGTAGGGCATTCCGGTTTTCGGATAGTCGTTGAGCTGCTTGAGACGCTCGCGTATTTGCCCACGGAAAGGGATGTTTGAAAGATATTCCTCAGTGACTGCATTCTCTGCCTTTACCCAAGCGAGGGTTTCAGCAGCAGTGTCATTCTCGAGTGGTCGGTAAGGGTCATTTACTTCTTTCCCGAAGTAAACGTCGACAGTCCCATCTGCAGGGGCCTCCGGATAGACGATAGGAGTCTTTTTTGAGCATGATGCCATGGTGATTGCCATAAGCGCGATGATAGATGATTTTCGTGCCATATAGGTATGTTGTTGTTTCTGAGTGCAAAAATAGGAAAAAATAGCTTAATAGCCAAAAAACTTATGATAATTTTGTAACTTTTTTGTAACTTTTTTGAAATCTAAGGTTCTTGTATATTAATCTTCAGCCATCTTTCCCCTTAATGTCAGAAACCACGATGTTTTTTACGAAGTTGTGTCATACGTTCAGAAAAGTCTCCATTCTTGTTTGGCCTTTAAGGTCATTATTTGCTAATATATGAAATTTTTGCTATATTTGCATCCTAATTTTTATTAGTCACTTATCCA
>CAZGGB010000173.1:0-3910 GCA_964525115.1 uncultured Sangeribacter sp.
ACAAAGATAGGCGAAGGAGCTTTTGGCGGATGTAATAGCATCACATCTGTAGTAATTCCGGGTTCGATCAAAGAAGTGGAATCGTCCGTTTTTTCCGGATGTAACGAGCTGGAGATAGTTGAGATGCAGGAAGGGATAGAGGAGATTGGCAGTTCTGCATTTGCCCATACCAAGATTAATGATATCACATTTCCTTCAACACTAACGAAAGTTGGCTCATATGCTTTTGAATCAACTTATTTAACTCAAATTGTATTGCCCAATACAATCAAGGAAATTGGACAGTCCTGTTTCAGCAACTCATATCACTTGGAATCCATCACATTTCCAGAAGGCCTTGAGTATCTTCCTGAAAAAATATGCTACACCTGCCCTCGTCTCATTAAGGTGATCATTCCAAATGGAGTCAAGAGTATCGGCGATGCAGCCTTTAGAGATACTCCCATGCTGTCACATATCACCCTGCCTGAAAGTGTGACGGAAGTTGGATTAGAGATATTCTGCGGTTCCGGATTAGTCAGTTTCAGTTTTCCCCAAAAACTTCAGTATATAAATTATGATATGTTCAGATCTTGCCAAAGTCTTTTGGAAATTGTTATTCCAGAAACTATAAAAGAAATTAGGCAAAGTGCATTTGAAGATTGCACTCACTTAAGAAAAGCGGTGCTTCCTGAAGCCCTTGAATATGCTGGGGAGAAAATCTTCTATGGTTGTTCGAGCTTAGAAGAGATAAATATCCCTGCTAATATCAAGACTATCAGTAAATATATGCTATGGGATTGCAAAAGCATCACATCACTTGTAATACCGGAAGGTATTGAGGAAATCGAAATTTCAGCATTCTTGAACTGTGAAAGCCTGAAGAGCCTTCAGTTACCCAAAAGCCTAACGACTATATGGGGATATTTTATAGCAGGTTGCAAATCCTTAAAGTCCCTTACGGTCTACCATAACGTCTCAGGCATATCTCAAGCTGCTTTCATTGGATGCAATCTTGACGAACTTCATTTTTACCGTGCAGTTTTACCAAAATGGGTTGAGACCACTATGCCACCAAGTGGCATTATTGATGAAAACAATAATTGTACTCTTTATGTGCCATCAGGCAGTGTAGATACATACAAAGCATCGCCGGAGTGGAATGTGTTTAAAAACATTGTGGGAGAAGACGTGACGGAGATGTTGAATTATCAAATATCCTTTCCAAGCAACATTACAGGAGGCAACCTTATCGTCAATGGAGAGGATTCTCAACCGTTGATGGAATTTGCTATGGGAAGCAAGGTTGAAATTACTCCTATAGCTAAAGATGATTATTCTTTCAGTGCCCTATTGCTGAATGATCAAGACGTCACAGCCGATATGATAAACGGCACATATATCATTGAGAATCTTGATGCTAACTATAGGGTTGAGGTAAAGTTCACAGAAAATCCAGTGATACTCTCGCTCTTAATAGATGAAGGCGGTTCTATAGACGTTGAAATTGAAAAAGGACAAACATTCACCTGTCTCATAAAGCCAGAAAAGGCATGGAAGATCAACACGGTTACTTTCAATGGAAACGATGTAACAGGAGAAGTGACATCCGACAACCGATATGTTACTCCAGCTCTATATAGCAATTCTGAGCTTAGAGTCACTTTTGAAAGTCTAAATGGTGTTGAATTTATAAAGGCAGACTTACCTTCCGAAAAAGTCTATGTCAATGATATAGGAGTTGTGACAATAGAAGGACTGGAAGCCGGAACTCCAATAATGCTGCATTCTATTGATGGCATCCTTATAGACTCAACAATCTCTTGCGGTAATAAAGATGTGGTCAAGCTTCCGCATAATGGAATTTATCTAATTCAGACATCTGCAAAGACGTATAAGATACACTATTGATCACAAGGTCAAATTTAGTTAATGCCATCAGGTGAGTCTGATGGCATTACTAATATACCATTTCTGTACTTGAAATAGATCCGCGCTATAAAAAAGCAGCGTAGCCAAATAAAAGATTCTGTGAATATCTGCAAGTTCTGAGCGAAAATATAGTTCTGAGCCTGATATTCTCAAATATTCCAGCTCAAAAACACTGTGCGCCCTCCCTATAAGACTTTTATTTTATAAATTCAATTCATCACCGTTACCATACTACGATATATACTAAAGTTAAGCTATAATAAATTTGCACAGCTCCATTATTTTCATTAACTTTGTAAGTGATAATATTTGAGTATTTAATAGGACTAAATGGATGCAAGTGATAATATATTAGCTCTTTTGGAGAGTCTTATGCCGGAACCTGCAGAGGATGTGGCTCGCAAGATTGCCGATGATTTCCGTCAGCGTCGCGTCGAGAAAGGCATGACACGCTCCGACATAGCCCGAAAATCAGGTGTGCCTCTTGCAAACATTACAAGGTTTGAACAAAAAGCACTCATATCTCTAAACAACCTCATAGAACTCGCAATCGCACTGGGCTATAATCTTGAGATAAAAAATATATTTGCCACTCCAAAATACTCCACCATGGAAGAGTTGCTCCAAATCCGAAAAAACCAAGGCAAAACCAAAGCCTACAAACGCAGAAAATCAAAGCCATGACAAAAATCGACAAACTGTCCGTCAACTTCCACAATAGAAAAGTCGGAACCCTTTCATTTGATCCGAAGGGGCAACTCTGCGTGTTTGAATATGACAAAGAATGGCAAATCAACGGATTCAGCATCTCTCCATTGGAACTTCCTCTAAAAGAAGGAACATTCCTTGCTAAACCAATGCCATTCAATGGAAATTTCGGTATTTTCGAAGACAGCCTGCCTGATGGATATGGCCGATACCTTCTTATGAAAACTCTCAAAAAAGAGGGAATTCAGGAATCAGACTTATCCTCTCTTGACAGACTTAGCATAGTAGGAGAAGGAGGAATGGGAGCTCTTACTTATTCTCCTATTAATAGAATTGTCACCGGCACGGAAACAGATGACTTTGACTTGCTCCAAAAAAAAGCACTTGAAGTGCTTAAAGAGCGTCAGGATAATGATGCAGAGCTGCTTTTGTTCAACAGCGGAAATAGCGGAGGAGCAAGACCCAAAGCAGTTTTTTCTGATTCAGAAGGACATTGGTTGGTTAAGTTTCGCCATGTTTACGACCCGAAAGACATCGGACAGCAAGAATTCCTTTACAACGAAACCGCCAGAAAATGTGGTATCAATGTTCCAGACTTCAAACTTGTCAATGGAAAGTATTTTGCCACCAAAAGATTTGATATGACTCCAGAAGGGGAAAGAATTCATACGGCGACCTCCGGCGGATTGCTTGGCATATCCCTTGGGAATCCAACTCTTGATTACAGCAATCTCCTTGCCCTTACCGGATTCCTGACCCAAAATGAGATGGATGTTGAAGAAATGTTCCGGCGGATGGTTTTCAATTATCTGATGGGTAATAAAGACGACCACTGTAAAAATTTCAGTTTTATTGTTCTCAAATCTACTTATGGAAAATGGCTTTGGCATCTTGCCCCGGCATATGATCTTACCCTAAACACCGAAGGCTACAATGGCGAGCACGCCACATCAGTCAATGGCACAGGCTATCCCAAAATGTCAGACTTTATAGCAGTTGGAAAAAAGATTAGGCTATCAGAATCAAAGTGCCGACAACTCATAGAGCAAGTCGCCGACAACTGCGGCTCCCTTATTCGGTATCCTATCACATAGCCACGATAAGGAAGATTATTCCTTTGGATTTTTTCTTATTCTGGCGGTTTATTCCTTTGGATTTTTTCCAAAACAAAGGCATTATTCCTTTGGTTTTTTGCAAAACATTGATTATCTTTGCATTCCAAAACAAGCAAAAAATATGGCATATCTTGCAAGAAATATAGATGAGTATCTTCTGAAATGGAAAGAATCAC
>CAZGGB010000174.1:0-3872 GCA_964525115.1 uncultured Sangeribacter sp.
TTTACAGCTGCGAAGTTACAAAATGTCAGCGAATCTGTGGTTGGACGCTTACAGACTTTTCACAACCATGATATCCAAGAATTAGCTACTTAGATGAAAATAAGGGCTTACAATTTGCAAATAATAATTTTTAATAGTAACTTTGCAAAATTAAAAGTTGAACTTTAAAATTTTCAAAGTAGATATGTACATTAGGAGAGAAATATCGGATAAAGTAATGGAAGTACAGAAGTATTACCCTGTCACAGCGATCACCGGACCTCGCCAGTCAGGTAAGACATCACTTTGCCGCCATCTTTTCCCCGACTATAATTATGTCAATCTTGAAGATTTGACAATGAGGGGAAAAGCCATTGCCGATCCAACCGGGTTCATTGACTCCCTGGGCATGACAACTATCATAGACGAAGTGCAGAATGTACCAGAGTTATTGTCGATGATCCAAGTCCGAGTAGATGAAAATCGCGACATGCGGTTTATTCTCACTGGAAGCTCAAATTTCAGTCTTCTACACCGAATGACGCAATCGCTCGCCGGAAGAGTCGCACTCTTTACCCTTCTTCCCTTCTCCTTCAAGGAAATGACAGATGAAGAAAAAAATGTCCCGACATGGCGACTTCTATCTCGTGGTCAGTATCCCGGAATAATAGTAAATGGCATTCCTGAAGGAATTTTCTATTCCAATTACTATACCACCTACGTAGAGCGTGATGTACGCGATCTGATGAAACTGAAAAATGTAATGCGCTTTGACACGTTTGTCCGTCTGCTTGCAGCCCGGGTAGGCAGCGAGTTCAATGCATCTCAGATAGCTAAGGAAGCAGGCGTAAGCGCGCCGACTATTACAGAATGGCTTTCGATACTGGATGCTTCATATATCACCTTTACCTTACGTCCATACTACGCCAATATCTCCAAGCAGCTGACGAAAATGCCCAAAGTATATTTTTACGATACCGGACTGCTGTGTTATCTCCTTGGGATAGAGACAGAGCATCAATATCAATCGAGTACAATACGAGGAGCAATCTTCGAGAATATGGCAATATCGGAACTGGTAAAAAATCAATATAACCAAGCCAGGATTCCTAAAATAAACTTCTATCGAGAGCGATCTGGCAAAGAGGTGGATGCCATGGTAAGGACGCCTGAAGGGTTGCATCTCTACGAGATCAAAGCCGGAAGCACCTTCAAGCCGGAATTTGTCGCGAATATGGATTATGTATCGGAATTGCTTCCGGAGGCACAGCAACGAACTGTCATATATGATGGACCAACCTCGGCTCCACTCTTGTTGAATATACGCGATATTTAGGGTAAGCCACTTATTTTACTTGGGTCACTGTTTAACTTTGTTCAAGCTAGATCTATTTTCGTGCCTACCAAACTAAGCGATTGGACAGGTACTATTAAATTATGTGCTTACGGATGAGTGGTTGCCTGAGGAGACACATTATTTAAATATGAGTCAAGTCTGTAGCGAAGTTGATAGAAACTTCCGCCCAGAGAACCACCACCCGGACGATATGGCTCACCATGTTCTGGATTTTGGAAATAATGTGAAAGATGATAGGAAAATATGCCCTCTTGATCCCTATTGATTGAAATCTTAACTTTTGTGTTGTTTATCACTCTCTCCTCAATATTATCTGGGTGTTGTTCATTGATTATTTCAATCATACGTCGGAATAGTTTTGCTTCCAGACCTTTTCCCCCTGTGCCACTGTAGATGCTGTTGATGCCGAACAGTTCCTCTCCATGTCCTTTTAGTGGAGAAAGCATCCATGTGGTATCTACTGAATAATTATTCAATAGATATTGCCTCACACCTGGTTGATCAAACTGGTTATTACCAAATATAGCCTTGTGAACATATACCAGAAGGCGCATAAGGGCGCCCATGCCGGTAGTCTTTGTAAGGATTGAATTGGTAGTGATTTTATCTGCAGACACCTGGGGCCATTGAGAAGGAAAAATTGATTTGATGATATCGAAAAATCTAACAGCCTCATCCGCGAAATATGGTACATTCTGAAGTATCTTAGAATGTTCTGAATACCAGATACCACGTCTTGACTGAAGGTTCCTGATCAGACCATCTGCCATGAAAGACTGAGAAATCGTACCTTTCCCATTTCGAAGCATCCTGATAAGGCCTTTGAGCGGAGACTTATCATTGACATTAAGATATTTTACGATACTGTGCGAGATAAAAATAGCGCTGGTCTGAATGTCCTCTATATCAGTCGGGTTCATTAGTCCGTAGATAGCATAGTAAAGAGACTTATCTACCTTCTTCTGCTTGAAATTTATATCAGCGAAGATTCTTGCCTGCTCCCATAAATCAAAATTAAGAAGGATACTGCAGTTGAACACGTATTTTTCTAAATAGTCCACGATGTAAGCCTCATCTTGATCAGAATTATCATCAAGAAAATCAAAAAGGGATGGCTTGCGAAATTTCAAAGACTGGTAAAGTTCAATCATCGCCTGCATCCGGTGTTGTCCGTCAACGATATAGAAGCGTGAATCCTGAGAGGGGAGAAGACTGCCGATGTCAACGGAGCATTGAATGGCGTATTCAGAATCCTCTTTTGAAGCAGCGAGAAGCAATGCAGTCGGAAACAGCACACAGACGCTCTTTCCGCTTTTCTGATTCAGAATGGATTGGCGTATATGGTTTTTTATAGACTCAATCCTATTACGATCCACTCTTCTCTGATAATACTCCTGACTTTCCTTGTCATCATCGTTCATAGGATCGTCCATATCATCTTTCATGTGAGTGAATTTCACTCTGTCTTGAAGAAGCAAGAAAGGAATATTTGCTTGCAAGATCAGTTTCTGAGACTCAACGTCACCGCCTATTACTTTAGCTTCAGTTTTCATCAGTAATGTCTAAGTTTAATTCTGGAGGATCAGGTGGAGTCTGACGCTCATCGTGCTCTGAATTTTGTGAAGGAAGAGTATTCGAAATCATGGATTGAATTTTTTCCAAACCAATTCGGATCACCTCTTCATTCTCCTTTTTAAGATTCTGAAAAACAGTGGTCTCTTGAATATAACTAAGTTGGGCATCTATGGTAGATGAGAAGTTCAGCCTTAGATACTCGCTTGCGATATCTGCAGCGGTCTTTTGTGCGATTTCAGTAGCTATGTTTTTACTTATATCCTTTGCAAGTCTTTCAGTTTCTGCCTTTGCCACAGTTGTTGCGATATTTGTGGCAGTCTGGTCGGCTTTTTCTTGAGCCTTTGCTTCTGCAATCTTCTCTGCCGTATCCTTAGCAGTTTCGGCAGCTATAGCAGAAGCATCTGCCCTACACTCTTTTTTAAGTTCTGCGATATTTTTAAAACCAAAGAAAGCGGCTATTGAAACAATGAGTCCTACGACAATAGTAGCCCAGAACCGCAAACTGTCTTCTTCTTCATGTTGGTCTAAAATAAATTGGTATTTCTGATCAAGAAGAGACTCATGATTCTGAAGTGCGCTTATCAATGTATCAACTTCGGCTCGAGTATATAGATCCTTAACATCTGAATGTAGCGAATCAGGAGTTAGATAAACATGAATATGATGAGATTCAGGAGCGTTTCCTTTTGTGAAAAACACGCCAATTATTATGCTGATGAAACCAATAATCAGCGCTCCAATTATGGTAAAGCCCCATTTCTCTGAATAACTCCATTCAGACTTGCTCTTGTTATTTTCAGTATTGTCAGCCATAATTCATTCTGGATAAATGGTGTATGCTAAATAATATACTTTGGTAAGGCATCTGGTATGGTCCAAAAATTTGTGTCTTGAGTTTGGGCAAGATGACTTGAACTGAAAAAAGTTGACACTTTTGAAGGGCATAAAAACAAGTCATATG
>CAZGGB010000175.1:0-3852 GCA_964525115.1 uncultured Sangeribacter sp.
CGATCTCGCTGTACTTGTAGCCTGCGACGTGCATGTTGAAGGGGATGCGGAACTCGTCGTCGAAGGTGTTGATCACGGCAGTGATCTCCTTCACTGAGAGGCTTCCTTCCGGAGTCTCGAGCGCTGACTCCTGCGATGTGTTGAGGTGGTAGAGGTCGTCGGTGGTGTCCACGATTGTAGCCTGGCGGACATTGCGGCGGTAGTTGTTGATGAAGATGTTGCGCATTATCGTCATCACCCAGCCCTTGAAGTTGGCGTCGGAGGTGAACTTCTCCTCGTTGTCGAGGGCCTTGAGGGTAGTGTCCTGGAGGAGGTCTGCGGCCTGCTCGCGGTCGGAGGTGAGCTGGTAAGCGAAGCTCAGCAGGTTTGACTGGAGGTTGAGGAGGTTTGTGCGGAATGAGTTGTTGGATGCCATATCTTTGTTGTTTTTTGTTGAGCCTGCTTTCGCAAATTCAAGGGTTGTTAAAAATTATGAAAGTTTAAAAGAACTTGTCTTTGTCTGTATAACGTTAGCAATTTTTTAAATGTTTCGACAAAATTTTGCAACAAGTGAAACATTGGCTAAACAATTTTGTAACACACTAAGGATAAGCATGTTACAACGGATTAAATTAATATATCATTATTGAAACACCCTGAAATAAGCCTGCAACAATTCTGAAATAAAATTGTTCACTCAGCCCATAAACAAACGATTTTCAAATCATTGCACAGTTCATGCCAACAATTACGTTTTGTGACATAATGAAAGCCTCGAATTCATTTTTTCGAGGCTGACTTAAACTTTTATTTACGTCTTGGATTTTTCGGAAACCATCCCTTCCGTACCCTTTCTCTTTGCTCCTTGACCTCAAGAATCGACCAGAAACAGGAAAAAGATGTTACACCGCATAGAATGGATATCGTATTATATGTATAGAGTGAAAGGAAAAACATTAGGATACCCCCGGCAGCGAACAGCCATTTACATTTCTGCCCCATATAGTATTCTCCCTTTATGACCAAGGGATGAAATATACCTATTATGAGAAATGTAGCCAAACCAATTGCAACTCCTTCAAGATTATATCGTATAAGAAAATCGTAAAGCATAATTATCAGTTTAAATCACTCAGTCGAAACTATTTTAATTGATTTAGTAGAAAGACGTGCTTCAAGATATTGACGAAATTTATTACCCTGTGCCTGATTCATCGGCCTCGAATATTTCACAAGTGCCACATTGAGCGTATCAAGCTTTCTTGTTTCGACATTGCTGACTATAGCGCGAGTCACAGCAATATCTGCCACTTCCGGGAATAGGACCCTAAGTTCTGGCGAGATTGTAGCCCCCATAGTGTCATTGCGGCAAATATCGGCATTAATCGCCCTGAGAGAATCAATGGTTTCACGTTGGGTATTGATTGTGGTTTGTGTCACCTGATACATATCACGCAGCATAGTAGATGTGGCCTGAGTAGCATCAAACATATTGTCAGGAGAATCTCCCTGAATTATTTTAAGCCGTGTGCCACCAAGATTGTAATCGGGCAATTTATCAGTCAAAGCAAGTACTAAAGAATCTTGTGGAAGCACTTTACCTATAAGACTTACTGTAAGCGTCTTGTGGCTACCTTTCATTACCGCCGACGAATGTAGCACCTGAGTACCATCAAAATTGAACTGCTGATCTACAAAACGTTCGCAGTTCGTATTGAAAGCCGACTGCTGAAACATTCGCCATGTAAGGTAGCATGCGGGAATCATCGTGAGAATAGCTATCGTATATACGAGATTGCGCACACGTTTTGCCCTCTGAGGGTTCGAGAAATCCTTGACATGATATTTCATCAGTTTTACACCCACTGTCGTGGCACAAGCAATGAAAACTGAGTTGATGAAGAATAGAAACAGAGCTCCAAAGAAATATGTCATCTGAAAAGTTGCGAGACCATACCCCACGGTACACAGAGGAGGCATAAGGGCAGTTGCAATAGCCACACCGGGAATCACATTTCCCTTTACCTTACTTCCAATAGCTAATATTCCGGCTGCTCCGCCAAAAAATCCTATGAAGACATCATATATTGTAGGTGACGTGCGAGCCAGAAGTTCACTATGGCCCTCATTGACTGGAGAAATAAGGAAGTAGATGCAAGAGGTGACGACACTGAAGAATGCAGCAGCCAAAAGGTTTCGGAATGACCTCTTCATCAATTCAAAATCTTGAATTCCGACAGCAAGACCAATACCAATGATAGGACCCATAAGCGGAGAGATTAGCATCGCTCCGATTATAACTGCAGTTGAATTGGTATTAAGTCCGAGAGAGGCTATAAAGATAGCTATGATAAGAATAATGATATTAGTGCCACGGAAAGATACTCCCTCACGTATCACATTTTCCGCCTCTTCCTGCGGCAGCAAATCTGCCGACAGGTCAAAATATCCCGCCAGGCTATTCTTCCAATCCTTCAAATTAGGTAAGTTCATGCTATAGATTATTAGAGCTTGTATTGCGATTGAATTTTTCGAATGCAAAAATAGTGTTTATCCTCCAACAAAGCAAATTTAAGTGGCAATATTTGTGGCATAGCAAAAAGACATCACGTCAACTCGTTTTTTACAAACCCTCCGGGACAGAAGCTGAAATTTTTTTATATAATGATGGGCGACGTTGAATATTCTCAAAATCTACGCTTCTTGGCATATAAGAATAGTTTCTTAGAAAAATCAAATATTATTTTGCAAAACTCGCTAAAAACACTTAATTTTGCAATTGACAATTACATACTTTATAACAAACTAAACCTATGAAGAAATTTTTACTATCTGCAGCTGTCATAGCAATGACAGCAATGTGTGCACAGGCTCAGACACTTGACCTGTCGCTGGAAGATCTCCCATCAGGATGGAATGCCGAGTATGATGCTGCTACCAAGACCATCACTTACACTGGCGACTGGAGCGGTAAAGGATGGTGGCTCGAAGACGTTGACTACTCTAATTACACAGACGTTGAGTTTGAGGTAGAGCCACTTACCATTCAGGCAAAAGTGGTATGCGAATACGTTGATGCTGAAAGCACCGATGCCGGAATGTTCAATATCGGCGAAACCAAGATGACATGTGCCCTCAGCGAAGAAGGAAAAGCACACACAAAACAGATCTACATCCAGTGTGGCCAACTGACTGATGCACCCACAATCACTCTTGTGTCTGCAAAACTTGTAGACAACAGTGGCGTAGCACCTGACCTTGTAATCTGGAGTGGCGAACAACAGATCGACTGGTGGGAAAATGCTGTGACTCTAACCCCATCTAAATTTAATAACCTTGAAGCAGGCGATGACTTGATAATTGAGTATACCGTCAACGGAGAATACGGTTCGATCAAGCTTCTCGAAGTGATGGCAGGATGGTCTGACAACAAGATTCTTCCAGCAAGCACAACACTTCCCAACTACCAGCCGGAATATGACACAGTATTTTTAGGCGAAAACGGGGCTTCTGGACAACTAAACATTCCTATGACGGAAGAAGATGTTGAGATTGTTAAGAATCCTGCCAATATCCAGTTCATGATCACAGGCGATGGTGTCATTGTCACTAAAGTTGAAATTGTGAAATCAAATGCTGTGAACCAGATAGAGAACACTACAGTATCAAATGGACAGATGTTCAATATGATGGGTATGCCAGTTGACAGCAACTACAAGGGCATAGTAATCAAAGACGGCAAAAAATATATCCTCCGCTAATTACCCTTACCCTAAAGACAAAAAAGGATGGTGATAATAAATTCCGATGTATAACCGTCTCCTGACTTCGTCACTTAAAAAACATGAAAAATTTATTTGCTTGATTGCAAAT
>CAZGGB010000176.1:0-3832 GCA_964525115.1 uncultured Sangeribacter sp.
TATCATAAGGACGATTTGCAGCAAGGGAAAACCTGTGAGGACCATCGGCAAGATATACGGAAGTGATTCCTAAGCGAGGAATTGCATAAGTCAGACCAGCTGTACCTGGGAATTTTGCATCGTCGCTATATTGCATACCGCATCCGAGTACCAGATGTACTTTTTCATCCGGAGTCATCGCAGCTACAATTTCATCGATATTATCGGGGGTGAGAGTGAGCTGCTGTGCCCAAATCATTGGGGCACAGCAGAGAACCATTAAACTTAATATATTACGATTTTTCATTAACGTTTAAGAGTATTTAGTTTAGCTTGTGGCTTCAAGGCATCATTAAGAGGAGTCTCAGCGGAAGCTACATTGGCTTTTACATTTCCGCGGATATCTCTGCTTGAAGCACCAACCTCGAATATATATTCTCCGGCATCTACTACCCAAGCATTCTTTTCTTCTTCATAAGAAGCAAGGTCGGATGCAGGCACCTTTAATATTACAGTTTGGGATTCACCAGGATTGAGGCTTTTGGTCTTTGCAAATGCTTTGAGCTCATGCTCAGGTTTATTTGCAGCCTTGGCATTAGGAGCTTTTGCATATAGCTGCACCACTTCTTTTCCAGCTACATTACCAGTGTTCTTAACATCAACTGTCACGGTATAGAAACCATCTTTTTCAGTGATTTTAGGGTCAGTATATTCAAATGAGGTATAAGAGAGCCCATATCCAAATGGATATGAAACGTTTTTACCAAAGCTATCGAAATAGCGGTAGCCAACATAGATATCCTCTTCATAAGGCGTATAGTCCCAAAGCAGTTTGTCAGACTTTTCCTCTTTGTCGAAACCAAATTGGGAAGCAGCCCCTTCTGTCGGGAAATTAGCGCTTGAAGCGTGGTCAGCCCAAGCTAAGGGGAATGTCATAGGGAGTTTACCTGAAGGATTCACATTACCCACAAGCACGTCAGCAACACTATTGCCGCCTTCCTGGCCACCCTGCCATGCACAAAGGATAGCATCTGGCACATTACGCCAAGACGCAGTCTCAATTAAACCTCCAATGTTAAGAACAACTACTACGGGTTTGCCTTCTGCTTTGAAAGCTTTTGTAGTGGTCTCAATCAATTGCTTCTCCTCCGGAGTAAGATTGAAGTCGGTCAAAGTGCGGTCAAGGAATTCGCCTGACGTACGTCCGATGGTGATAATGCCGGCATCGTTATTCTTTGCCAAAGTTGCAAGAGTTGAAGCATCAGGCACCCATTCTGTAGGACGTTTGCTGGGGAAGAATTTCGCCATAGGATCGTTGGGATCGGGGGCATTGCGCTCGTTTTCAGCCGCAATATGCTTTTCATATTTACCTTTCAAACTCTCATCTATGGTAAGATTCACATTTTTAAGTCCATCAAGCAATGACACTGTGTATGCACGGTTTACATTGCCTGACCCAGTACCACCAGCAATGAAATCGTAGGACGTGCATCCGAGCAGAGCAACATTCTTCACATCTTTACTGAACGGAAGTGCATTATTGTCGTTTTTCAGAAGCACCATACCTTCGGCGGCACTTTGACGAGTGACTTCAGCATGAGCCTTCAAGTCTGGGGTATTGGAATATTTATAACCCTTGAATTTAGGAGTCTTTACAATCATCTCAAGGATACGCTTCACATTGCGGTCGATCACAGCCTCATCCAATGTGCCATTCTTAACACCATCCACTATAGCCTGATACTGCTTATCGGTGCCAGGCTGAAGCATATCGTTGCCAGCCTCCATCTGAGCTACTGCATCTTTACCGCCAAACCAGTCGGTCATCACGACATAGGGATAACCCCATTCGTCGCGAAGGACGGTGGTAAGCAAATCCCCATTTTCAGATGCATATTTGCCATTAATGTAATTGTAAGAAGACATCACTGTCCATGGCTGAGCCTCTTTAACTACTGTCTCAAATCCACGCAAATAAATCTCACGCAACGCACGCTGGCTTACTTGAGCGTCATTACCCATACGGTTGCTCTCCTGATTGTTGACAGCAAAATGCTTAACAGATGTACCAACTCCGTTTTTCTGAACGCCACGCACATAGGCGGCTGCAATCTTTCCGGCTACGAGAGGATCTTCAGAATAATATTCAAAGTTTCGGCCGCAAAGTGGATTACGGTGGATATTCAGAGCGGGAGCCAAGAGAACATCGGCCCCATATTCGAGAACCTCGTTGCCGATAGCATTTCCAACTTCCTCGACGAGGTCAGTGTCCCAAGTTGAGGCAAGAAGTGTGCCAATCGGGAAATGGGTGCAATAATAGGTTGCATCATCCCCTTCACGAGTAGGGTCGATTCTAAGTCCTGCCGGCCCATCAGCAAGGACTACTGCCGGAATACCAAGACGCTCGATTGGGAAAGTAGTTCCGGCAGCACCGGGAACAATGCTACGGGTCTCACCTACGACGGCGCTATCGCCCGACACTCCAGACATTCCAGTGCCAACAATAAGGTGAGCCTTCTCCTCAAGAGTCATAGCCGCGATAACATCATCAATATTATCCGGATTCAACTTTGGTGTGGTGTTACAACTGATCATAGCAATAAGCAGCAAAGATGATGCTGCGATTGATAAAGTTTTCATAATATGGGAGAGAATTTATTTTTTAAACAGTTTTGGAGCAAACTCAGTGAGATATATACGCCAGTTTTTCCAGATATGACCTTCCGGAGTCTCGAAATATTCATAAGGATAGTTGTGGCTATCAAGCATCTGACGATACTGTGTATTAGCATCATATAGGAAATCTGAATCTCCAATAGCAATGTAGTAAAGTGCCGGGTGCTTATCAAACTGAGTCTTCAGTTTTCTTTCCAGATCTTCATAGATTGGAGATGTGCTTCCTTCGCGAGGGAGAATAGCCGCAGAGAAAAGTCCAACATAGTCGAACATATCCGGATATTGCTTTGAGATATGCATTGAGTGGAAGCCACCCATTGAAAGACCTGCAATTGCTCGTGCTTTCTTTTCCGGGATAGTGCGGAAAGTGCTGTCGATAAACTTCACGACATCCGGGAAAGAAGTCTCGAACGAACCTTCCATAGTGCGCGGAAGATTCATATTGGGAGCCTGCAGACCAAGTGAGGATTCACCCGGAGCAGCTTCCTGATCAACATTACCGTTGGTCATCACCACAATCATAGGTTCAGCCTTACCCTGAGCAATAAGATTGTCGAGAATCTGAGAAGTGCGACCGAGTGCCATCCAAGCTTCCTCGTCGCCACCCATACCATGGAGCAGATAAAATACGGGGTAATTTTTTCCTGAAGTCTCATAGCCAGCTGGAGTATAGACAGTGAGACGACGTTTCTTGCCAAGTGTAGGGCTATCATACCACATACGAGAAACGGTGCCATGAGGCACGTCCTTCACATTGTAAAGACTTGCACGGTCTCCATCAATGATGAAAATATTAGTTACAGTTGCGACATCGCGGTTCATATAGACATTTGACGGGTCCATCATTCGGAGACCATCTACGAGAAATGCATAGCTATACAATTCCGGAGCCAAAGGCGAAGTAGTGAATTCCCACACTCCCTGCGCATTCTTTTTCAGATCGGCAGTGCCCGGAGCATCCCATTTGCCCATAGGGGTTTCTATAGGTTGGGTAGGAAGAAAGTCTCCTGTGACCTGCACTGAAGTAGCATTGGGAGCATTCAATCGGAATGTCACCGATTTGTCAGGATTAATTTCAGGTGATACTACTTGAGCACCTCCGAAAAGGGCTTGCTGAGCATAGGCGAAGGCTACGGAAGCCAACAATGCCACAACTGTCAAAAATTTTTTCATGATC
>CAZGGB010000177.1:0-3703 GCA_964525115.1 uncultured Sangeribacter sp.
GAAGTTGCTATAAGTTTAAACAACTTCATTGAAGTGGGAATAGGAATATCTGACTTATAAATCTGACAAGAGATAAAAGAAGCTTGTTTCAATTATCTGGTCGGCAGTAAGAAGTTGATCTTCAAGGAGTGGTTGAATTCTTTTGGGAGATTGAGTTTTAGAGGTCTTCTTTGTCTTTGTTTTCTTTTTAGAATTTGGTCTATTTTTATTTGTAGATGTTTTTGTAGCTTTATAAGAACCGGTCACATTATTTGAATTATTTTTATGTATTTTCTGCATGAAAAAATACACCTCTTTCGATCTCGAGTTAGATAAGCCGATTTTGACTTCATCGTCATCACTGATAATTATAATAGATTCTGAAATCTCACCATTATCAGATACAAGTGATTTACTTACAGCCTTTTCTTTATCAGAATCCAACGCTTTTTTTATCTTTTTTTGAAGGTCGGGTTTGTTCTTAAAACTCAAAGTGTGGATAGTTTGATCCGGTCGTTCCATTATGGTAATTGATAAAGAGGGATCATAAAGATCTATATCTTCAAATATCTTCTCAGATGCAAGTTTCGGAGAAGAAGCATAAGCAATGATATTACCTAATATAAGAACTATAAGGAAAAGATATCTTTTCATATTGTAATAAATGTTACTAAGATTATTATAATGACTCGATTTTTTGTTGCTGCTCAGATTCTATGCTCTTCATATTTTCAAAAAACTTGTCAATGCGTTCCAATTCACTTTCTGCGATTGCAATAGCCTTTTCATGACTTACTTCTTTCCCATAGGAAAAAACCTGACAGTATAGTTCAGATTCTTGCTTGAAGTGAGAATAAATTGGGATTCCAACACATATGATAATAGCAACAGAAGCTGCTGCAAGTAATATTTTTCTTAAAAATTTTTTCTTATCCTTTGGTTTTGTATTTAGTCGTTCTTTTCTTTCCAACTCACAAGCCAATGAAATATTCATAAGCCTCCTTGTTTCCTCTATGATAGGAGAGTTGTAGGCAAGTTGAGTCAACACATATTGAAGCTCAGCTTCCTCTATTAGAGTTAGTTTGCATTCGAAGTATAGACGGCACAACTGTTCCGTTTCTTCGATGCTTAAATATTTTTCTTTCTCCAAATTATCCATTATCTATCAAGTATTTTATAGTTTTCACTTATTTTCTTTCTAACTCTGCACATTTGCGTCCTAATAGCTCCTTCGGTCATATTCATGCGTTTGGCAATATCTTTGTAATCCATTGAATAATGCACGGATAGCGAATATATATGCCTTTGCGTATGAGATAATCCAGTGGTCAGGAGTGTTTCAAGACGTTCCATATCTTCTCCAGAGTAGGGTTCTATCTTTAAAGACACTGTGTGAGTCTCTTCCAAATCCACTGACCTCCTTCGTCTCAGACGGTCAATACAGATATTTTTCAATGCCACAAAAAGTTTGCAAGATGCTTCTGTATCACTTTCTATATCTCCAGAGTTCCATAATCTCACGAATGTATCCTGCAAAGCATCTCTCGCATCATCATCGTCTTTGAGATATGCAAGAGCACTTCGGTGCAATCGTTGGCGAAGTGCCATAAATGTGGATGTCAAATGATCTGTTTTCATGAGCTTACATATATTATACGATGATGTTTGCCATTTGTTACACTATTTTTTGACTTTCTAAGACATTTTTTAGAAAAAGATTTTGATTACTAAGAGCCCAAGATTTTTTTGAGCTCTTAGTAATCATTCATCCGACCATTTGTAATGATTGCAAGGTATTACTCAAAACTTAGCACAGTTTCTGCCGACACGATTTGAGGTACAGCAGCATGTGAATCATCGGGATCAAGTCCCTTCTTGCCAATAAACAATTTTTCTATTGTCGGAAAATGGATAGCTGTATATACCCAGATGCGTTTAGTGGTCTTAATAAGTTGATATGATGTTATTTTGTTTGCAAAGTGGGTCCTTTTATTTTACGCGGATATTTTTGATACTCAACCAGCCACCAGGCTCCTCTACAAATGTAAAAGATTGAGTATCCTTAGGCAGTGACTCGTAGGTCAGACTAAAAATACCTGTGCCATTTTCATCGACTTTGAATTCTTGTCCCGGCATTGTGCCATCACTGCCGATCAGCTTCAATCTTGTTCCGTCATTTGTGAGCAGAAATGAATCCGGAGATATTGTAATACCTGTGCCATTGGCAAAGAACTCAATTTTTATTCCATTTTCGGATATCTGCAAGCTCTCAACATCAAGCCTTCCAAGCGTCTCGTTATAGTCATAGTCCGGATTCTTGATGTAACGGGTATCATCAATCTCTGAATATTCAGGTCGTCCTTTCTCTCGAGATAATAGTTTAAACTGGCGTCCGAAACTACCTTGATTGTACAACATCCATTTTCCCTTAAGCACTCCTTCCGGAGAAAGCAAGACAAATGTCGGCGTTCCGTCAGCTCCAAATTTTTGGTATAACCCCATATCTTCCTTACCCTCATTCCAGTTGTTTACATCGATCTTGACAAAACTCTCGGATGTCCACTTCCACATTTTTTCATTGTCCATTGAAAGGCTAACCACAACAATCTGACCAGCATTATCTTCTTCAAACTTCTTGAGTTCAGGGAACGCCATTAAAGCTGCATAGCATCCTGACATCCAGAAATCGAGAAGTACCCATTTACCCCGCAACTCTGACAGTTTATGCTTATTGCCATTAATGTCAATAAACTCTTCATCCGATATTTCATCACCAACTTTAAACTCAGCAGGTGGATTAAGTATGACATTGGCTATTACCGCCTGTCTTGTATTCTTATCTGATTCATTGAGATTTTGATATAAATTCTGCAACTTTTCCTTAAGAATATCAGAATAACCTTCATAGAATTGAATACTCCTTGCAAGGTCTTCCATCTTATCAAGCCATACTTCAGTGACTGGCATCTGTTGAAGGAGATCCAAATCTCTAAGCATCGTGACGACTGTCAGAGAATCACGCAGTGACTCGTTGGATTTTGATTCAGTAGAAGGTTTAGTCTTGATATTTGACGCAGTATGGACGTAGCGTGAAAAGTCATTATCTTGTTGCAATAAGTCAAGAATCACTTTGCTTTCAGAGATGAAACGGTCATACTCGTTCTGTTCCGGGACGTTGCTCCTTACATTCCACGTCTGCACAAAAGGATCTGATGCATTGATTTCTATTTTAGCATCAGGTCGAAGATATAGTGTTCGATGTAGACTCACTTGATCGTCTTTAGAAAGATGTAGCTTCGTTTTAGTCAGACCACTGTCGACTGGAAAAGAAAATCGGAATTTGCCATTTATGACTGTATCAATGGCAATACTGATACCCACTCTGCCTTCATAGCGAGATAAAATAATCTCGGTGCTGTCAGGTATGGCACTGACATTGCCCATTATTACAACATTTTCTGTCTGCGCGAACAATGACATACATCCGGCAATACAGATAGCTAAAATGATAATAAACTTTTTCATAAATAGTTGTAAAAATAAATTATTTGAATATTAGTGTCATTTATAAATACGTAGAACCTATGAAATCGTTACAAAATTACTGGATATTACTCTTCACCTTTAAGTCTTTTGATCAAAGGAACGAGGCTACCATAACGTGGATCTGCATTGACATCGAAGAGAGGAGTCCCGTCTGTATTGACTAAAACATAAGTGGGAT
>CAZGGB010000178.1:0-3701 GCA_964525115.1 uncultured Sangeribacter sp.
GAAATACATAAAGAAAAGTATGAATAAACAAATTGAAAATAAACTTATGAAGAAATTATTATTTCCTTCCATCTTAATGGGATTGATATGTGCTTTTTCTTGTTCCCATGAAGATACCCCCGAGGTCTCTCCACTCCCTGGTATTACCATCAATAATTTCCCGATCATTGATGGTTCGGACTCAACAGACCCATTAAGAGATCTCCTTATGTGCAAGATCCTTGGCTTTGATTACAAGTGGGAACGTAGACCGTTTACTCAGGATCCAGATGCAGATATTAAACAGATATATCCAGACTATACTTGTTCATATGAGGAATGGAGTTATTTGGAAATTAACTGTTTGAAACATTCAAATACTCATCAGTCATTCATTAACTTGATTGATGACAAGGTTGAACTTGTAATTGCTGCTCGCTCTATCTCAAGAGATGAGAAAGCATATGCAGAGGAAAAGAACGTGACTCTAATTGAAAAACCCATTGCTAAAGATGCTCTGACATTCATGATCAATCCGTCAAATCCGATCAACAATCTTTCAATCAGTCAGCTTCAAGGCATCTACACTGGAGAGATTACCAATTGGAAAGAAGTGGGAGGGAAAGATGAAGAAATCAGACCATATGTACGTAATCGCAATTCCGGTAGTCAGGAGAAATTTGAGACTTTAGTAATGGCCGGACTTACTATTGCAAACTTCCCTGAGCTTCAAGTCGGTCTCACAATGATGTCTCCGTATTACCAACTTGAAGATGATAAACAGGGAATAGGTTTTTCTCCATTTTATTATTACAGCGTGATTGTCGACAATGGAAGCACAAAGGCTATAGGCATCGATGGCGTCAAAATGACCAAAGAAAACATTAAGAACAATACCTATCCATACATCACAGAAGTCTACGTAGCTGTCCGCTCCGACGTCGACAGAAACAGCACAGCCTATGAATTATTCGAGTTCCTGACAACACCGACAGGACAGAATATTGTTAAAGAAAGCGGCTACATTCCTTTGAAATAAGGTTATGATGTTAGAATTATGCTAATAATTTCACAGTCAGCTTCAGCGTATATGAGAGAATCTTACTTAAAATTTCTAACCAAGAATTTTTATGGGCATTTCTATTTACGACAATGGATAGTAACAGACTCAAAGGATTTTTATATCCCGGTAACGCGGTGAGCGGCGAACCCGGCTATAGGCTTGCCGAGTTTTTTGTGCGTTCTGTCGAAGCCTTTGACAATGTAACATGCAGGATTTATTTCTTTGTTGCATTTCTATTACTTTCAAGTTTCTCAATTAGAGGTGTCAATATTGTTACTTATACGAGTTCGGATAGTTTAAAAACTTCCTCTGATAAACTCGAAATGCAATTTCGGCATCTTTCTAATGATGATAATAAAGTTAGGATATCTTTTGACTTAAAAAGTGATAATATTCCGTTTACTATTTATAATGTGGAATGGCTAAATGGTGATAGCATTTATACTCCGATAGAACCGTTTTCGCTTGTTTCTCACCCCAAAGAAGTTGTCGGAAAAAGCACAGAATGGCATATAGCTCTTGATTTTCCGTTTTCAGATACATTTGAAGAAAGCGATGCTTTAATGCTTCATACAAATAAAGGCATTGTTCGATGTCCAACTTCAAGAGCTGGTGAGCTTAAAGAAACTATTGATCTGCTACGTAATGACTATGAGAACCAACTTGACACATCTAAAAAGAAATCCCGTAAAGCATGGTTGATTCTGGCATTTACTCTGATCTTTATCTTTGCGATAGGCTGTTCTATTCTTGTAATAGTAAGACAGAGATTTATAAGAAAGCGCAAAGAAATAGAGGAATTGTCAATGCTCATAGCGGAGAGGACAAACAGAAATCATGAATTAGAGGCAAAGGTAAATGCTCTTTACGGAAGCCGACTTGATACACTAAATATGCTATGCAACGAGTACTTTGAAAAAAGCGAATCAGAAAAGATGAAATTGACACTCTATAATGAAGTGGAAAAACATATACTTGCTTTGCGCAATTCAAAGAGTATCGCAGAACTTGAAAATATTGTAAATACTTATCTTGATGATATACTTGTCAAGGTAAAAGATCAATTGCCGGAACTGAATCATAATGATATTACCCTCCTCACCTATTTATATGCCGGATTCTCACCCAGAGCTGTATGTATCTTTACAGATATCAAAATTAAGAATTTATATAATCGTCGAAGTCGTCTGAAAGATCGGATTCTCGCTTCAGACGCACCTGATAAGGAATATTTCGTGTCTAAAATGTAACCGTAACCTCTTGATTCTCACAGTGAGGAATTTTGAATTATTCTTCACATTGACTATTAATGCATTAGACATCCAAATGAGGAAAGCTTTTCTAAGCATTTTTTAGTATATGATAGAATTCGATGCTAATTTTGCAGCATCAATTTCAAATTCTAATCATATGAAAAAATTATTTTTTATTGCTGCATTATGCCTCCTCATGTCTGAGGCTTCTGCCGAAATTAAGTGGCAGAGTATCGACAATATCAACGGTACTAATGTTGTGCTTGTGGATAGAAACGCACCACAAAAGGTAGATATTACCGATGCCATTCTATACAATAATGGGAAAGAATATCCTGCAAAGGAAATCAGATGCGATGTCATTGATAATATCGCAACCTACAAATTGAAGTTCAAACGCTTCACGGTTTTCAAAGATTGCAAAGTAATTCTAAAAGTCAACGGTAAGAATATTACTATTGACATCCAAAAGGAGATGCAAGGTAAATAGCGCCCACACGCGTATTATCCATCCCAAAATATCTAAGGCAAGTGCCCCGGTTTCTCCAATACCAGACACTTGCCTTTTCTCATCCAACATACGCATACCCTTTAGCACATCCAACGTCTTTTCCCTATGCATGAAAGACGTCAGAAGCATAAATTTTGCTAAAATCTATTCCTAAGTATATAATTTGCATCATCGGATAAGATTTTCCGAATTATATTGTAATTTTTTCCTCGTCTATGCGTATCTTTGTAAGATGAATCAATATTTTACTTTTGTTTCTTAAAATCTGCTGTTTTTTGGTGGAATGGCGCATATAGTATCAAAAATAGGAAGGGATGAAAGAGAATTTTAATACATATATTAATCATATTGACGTTGATGCTTGGCGTGAGATTTGCGTTAGCAAAGGCAACTTGCGTCGTTTTGCCAAGGGAGAGGAATTTGTCTCAATCGGCGACGTTGGTCGTTATGTTGGATTTATCCAATCCGGTGCTCTGAAATATGTTGCAATTTCACCTGACGGCACAGAGCATGTGATGGGATTGGTATTTAGTGATGGATTTGTAGCAGACTGGCCTTTTTGTTTGTATGGTAAAGAAGCGAAACTGGCAATTATTGCCGTCTCAGATTGTGAAATTTATTGCATACCTGCAAATGCTGTTAAGACGCTTATGGACTCCGACCCTCATTATAAGGATTTGGTGATGCATTCCACCGAGGAGGTTTACACTACTGTCTATGACAGATATGTTGACTTGTATATCAAGACTCCTCATCAACGTTACGAAGAACTGGTAAGTAGTCATCCTGACCTCTTTGAACTCTTTTCTCTCAAAGACATCGCTTCATTCCTAAATATCACGCCTACACATCTGAGCCGACTGCGAAAAAACAGCAGCAAATAATGTTAAAATTC
>CAZGGB010000179.1:0-3675 GCA_964525115.1 uncultured Sangeribacter sp.
AGATCTTTCAAGCTGCTTGGTTTTCATATTTCGTTTAATTTTTGTGAGCTACTTAATAGTAACCCAAGATTCTTTTTATTGCAAAATTACTTAAAATACCATCTGACAAAATAAAAATACATTACCGATTTTAAAAATGTGAAATTTTACAACATAAAATCATTAAATTTATTGCTAATCAACGTTATATAGACATAATCAATAAACTCCCATTTTTCAAAAAATTTGAAAAATGGGAGTCCGAAGTCTATCAAAAATTATGGAGTAGCCTTAGATTAAAGCTTTCAAAACGTCAAAGGCTTGATAACGATTTCCGATATGCGGCAGGCGACATTCCGGTAGCTTGCTGAAAAAGTTTGAAAAAAGTAGTCAGTGAATTAAAACCGACTTCTTCCGATATGTCTTTGATGGGTGTAGACAGCCTATCCTTATCAGAAAGAACCCCAATAGCATCTGCTATCCTGAACGAATTGATATATTGGGAATAGTTCATATCTGAATTTTCCTTTATGCAGTTGGTAAGATATGTGGAATTAGTCTCCAAAGCATTAATTATATCTTCCCTTGTCAGAAGAGGGTTGCGATAAAGTTTCTTATCCACCATCAAAGATTGCAATGAATCAAATAATGATTTTGATTTGGAGGGATTGAGATTTGGAGATTTCTTTGCTTCGCTGCAATCAGCAAGACTCTCCAATTCTTCTATCCGTGCCATAAAACGCTCTTTCTCCTTAATTAAAGCAAGGTTGCTGCTCACTATGTGCCTATAAAGATTATTTCTTTTACGCAAGGAACTCACCACATAGCAAATAATGACAAGGAGACATGCAGATATGAATACTAAAGAAGCCAAAGCAACCTTATTAGTCTGCATTTTCTGCTTTGCCACTGCAATTTCTTTATCACGCTTCATCATCATATCGGTCAATGCTCTTTCTTTTATCATTCGATCTCGTTCCGATTTAGAAGCGTTCTCTTGAAAATCGAGAGCGTTAGACATATATTTAAGCGCAGTAGCGTCGTCTCCGATTGCATGATAATTTTCTGCAAGTTGACGATAAATCATACCGATATAATCGCTCGACGAATTATCCTTCCCTGTTTGAATTGCTTTCTCAAGCCATTCATTTGATGTCAATACATCGCCCTGCTTCTCGAAGTTTTTCCCAACCACATATTGTAGCTCTGCAAGGTAGATTGGATAATTTGCTTGTATTGAGTCATGAAGAGAAAGCAGGATGTCATTAGATTCATGAGTCTGATTAAGATGGCTAAGAATTACAGCATGCAAGAAATCCAGTCGACTCCGATCGGCATAATGCTGTGCATCAGCCTCTTTGCGAGCCTTTTGCAACGTTATTTCAGCCCTTGAAAAGTCTTCCATCTGTATTTGAATCTCAGCCATCGACATAAAGCCGCTATATACGTAATAGGGTTCGTTGTTATCTATACCATATTGGTAACATTTACGCGCATATTCAATCCCAGTCGTATCTTTTTGCAGACGAGCTATCTGAGATAGATTGCTATATACACTTCCGTTCATATCCGGATACTCAAGACTTCGCAGGAAATATTGCTGCGCCAGATAATAATTGGCATTTACTTTTGCCTCATATATTCCCAGACAGTTGTAAACTTTCCCTGTCAAACTGTCATTGTGATTGTTTTTGCTTATTTCCAATGCCTTGCGCAACAAATCTGCACCTTTTTCGCTATCGCCTACAAACAGCTCGGACGCACCCCAATAAAAGCATGCATTTCCATGAGAATTCGAGCTGCTATCTTGAAGAGTAAGATCATACATTTCATTTGCCATCTTTCTGACAGCCTTGAAATCACGCTTCTCCATCGCAGCTGAACAGTTTAGACGCAATTCCTCTATTGACGTCTTTCCTGCTCCTACTGAAAATGCCGGAATGCAACCAACAAGCCACAATATTTGAAATATAATAATTTTATATATAATACTCATTATTTATTCTCTTCGTCCGGTGGTAAATATTGATTCTGCTCAATGCCTTTATCGGATTTATTCGGTTTTTACAATCTACCGACAACTTCGACTTTCAACTAAATTGAAGAAGAAATGAATTTAGAAATGTAAATCTATCTAAGATTTACTATTGACAATCCAACACCGGAAATTATTGGATTTTAAGTATGATACGGCGATAGGATGTCAAGGGAATAGACCCGGAATCGGTGGCTTCACAAATCAAATGCAATTCTTTGCCCGCACATTTTTCTGGAATTACCACTACAAAATTGCCATTTTCCTCTTGAGAAATACTTTCCATAGGCAATGAAGCCGACGCTTCATCGATCGAAAACAATCTATACTGCACTTCATCTCCATCAGGATCCTTTGAGCCGGAGATATCGAGATGTATACACTCACCGGGAGTCGCTTTAATCTCAATCGGAGACAATCCCTTATTGCTATTGATTACAATCTCTGGATTGCGGTTTCCACTTCCTGTAGCAGCCCACTCCATTCTTGCAGCAAAATTATTGAATATGGCAGGGTAGAAATACTCTTCATATTTTCGGGAAATCTTTTTCAAATCTTCGCGCATATTTGAATAGCAAACCGTGACGCTGTCAGGAGAAAGCACTCTTTGGAAATATCCTCCCCAGCTTCCTTGCGATGGAGCATTGGGGTCGTTGAGCCCGTTGGGAAGGACGTATAGGAAACTTGGGGTATCTCCTTCTACTCCATACTTATATTTGGGGTAGACACTTCCCATATTGCCTTTTGGCTGGATTTTAGCCTCATATTCGGGCCAATATGATGCTCCTAATTCGCATTGGGATGTCCAGGCACTTTCATCCCATATGAAAAAGAGTTTATCCCCAAATGTCTGACGCATCCACTTATGAGAACTCAAATCATACTGTCCGCGACGACCCCAATCTACATCTTGATCAGTGATGGTATATAGCCTGATCTTATCCAACACATTATCAAGACGCACGGTATCGCCTACATCTTTTAATTGCCATAGTGACTGCGCGACAGTATTAGCACCACCCCATACCAATATCCACAACGGACGCTCGTCATTTTCCATTGCAATCTTAATGATTTCCTCACTGCCAGGAGTGGTATTGTCTTTTCCAATCCGGTCGATTCCAAGATTGCGACTTCCCATGAAATGCCGGCTTCTAATGTAGTCAGCGCTTGGCCAATAACCGATTTTTTGAGTTTTAGTTTCTTCTTCAATCGGAAAGTGTCCGGTCTGACCGGAACGTTTCATTAGGTTTGGCAAATCTTTTTCATATGCATCTATTGCAGTATCAAGATACTCAGCCCACTCATCGGGATATGCCCCGCCACTGTTGTTCCATCCGGAACAAGTTATGATTGCCTCTATTTCAAAAAGGTCTGCATGCGACAGGAGTCTCACCATTGACTCCATATCATCCGGTTCCCTATCACCGGGAGCAATATCGGTCAACACCACAATCCTCGGTTTCAATTCTTGCGATGCATTCAAATTGGCGCCATGACTATTCTCTTGGGCCGACAAATTAAGAATCGCACCGATTCCAAACACTAACGCAATCGACACTTTCCCGATCATAGCTTTCATATCTAATGATTTTATAACATCTTCTTTTGCAAATTTACACAAAAATCCCGAAATACCCAAAGAGTGCCACCATAGCGTC
>CAZGGB010000180.1:0-3602 GCA_964525115.1 uncultured Sangeribacter sp.
TCAAAAGAAAATCGCCTTCTATATGACATTCCATACAACCTGCATAGTCACCCGAAAGCATATGTGGTTTATTTTCAGGAGGTATCAGGATTTCATTTTCAAGTTTTTTAAGAATCTCAATTAAAGCTCTTGCTTTTTTAGGATTATTGCGAATCCGCTTTAGATCTTTTTTGTACTGGGAGGACTGAACTAATGTTTTCATAATCCAGCAGATCTAAACATAGCTTCTATTGAAGAAGTATCAACAGGAGTTGTACCTCTCAACTTACCACTTCGAGCCTCTTCAATTGCTGCTTTTGTCTCTTCATTGGGTTCGTTATATGCAACGTCAAGAAGTATGCACTCAACAAAATTGTTGAGACTTCGATGTTCCCTTTTCGCCATCTCTTTAAGGCGATCTAACAAATCAGTACTGAGACGGAACATTGTTGCTTTCTTTTGAATTGCCGCTTCCATAGTGTTATCTTTTTGTTTGCAAATATACAACAAAATTATATCATAACCAAATATTCAGGAGAAATTAATATCATTTCTTAATACTTCTGACTCAGTATTTCACTGTTTCCCCACCACACACAGCATAAACGCACAAAGTTTGACGATCAAAAGGCCTCTATATATGTTTTGAAAAACGAATTTTCCCAAATAAGACCCCATATTTATGAAATTAAGCCTTAAATGGAAAAGAAGTTTAGAAACTTATTGCGTTTACGTATATCGAGGTGCCACCTTCTGGTCTTTGAACTAATATTGCATTTCGCAACGTCTCAAGATTTTCATTGTTTATATATCCTATGAGAGCTTCTGTAACGCCAGATTCGGCGGAATCGGCAAGGATTATAATTCTGTTTGAATCATCTGAAACCGGTTTAGCAAAAATCGCCAATATCGAACCAGTCACACTTGACATGTAAGATTGAATCATTTCGGTAGGAGGAAGTTGACCTACGATCTTATAAATCTCATTAAAATAGGGAGCGGTTTCTAAATTTCTCTGTCCACTCCAAACAAGAAGTTTACCGTCTGTAATACCAAGCGACAGGAAATCATTGGAACCCGATAACAATTCTTCTTCCACACCTTTCATTTGAGGCAATGCCTTGATTGAGTCAAATGCCTCCTCATAGGTCAGGGCATTGACTTTAAAAGCCATACAAAGGATAATGGCAATTAGTGAAAAAATCTTCTTCATAATTTTGCATTTTATTAAGATAGTTAAGAGCAGAATATCCTGCTTTCGCTTGCAAAATTAGTATAAATTTTCCTGTACGCCAACTACAACATCTTACACTTTCAAACATAATATATTGAAAAACAATCTATATTTGAAAAAAGATCTAACAATACTATACAATTGGAATCATTAGTGTCCACTAATGAATTAATATAGAAACCCACACGCAAAATGATAAAAAATTTTGAATGAAGAAAAGCAACAAATGAAGTTGTTAAATCAACCTCATTAAAAAAGGACGCAGAGTTGCGTCCTTAATATTTTTATAAATTGTACGGTTTATTTCTTGTTGGCTTCAGTAGCTGGAAGTGGGGTTGAGTGTTTAGCTTTGGCGTAGTTGACGAGGATTACTCCAGCTACAATTATTACGAAAGAAACCGGCTGATACCAATGGAAGGAGTCCATCTTTGTAGCTATAGCAACAACAGTAGTTATCACAGGGACAAGATACTGATAGAATGCCAAGACTTCGCTACCGACAAGTTTAATCGCAGGAGGAGTGACAAGATAGCAATAGACAGTCGGGAAAAGGATAATGAAGCCAAGAAGCAACCAAGGCATTGCCTTTCCATGAGTGAAAATGGGCATATCGGGAGATATGGTAAAAATGAGCGGTGAGGCAAGGATAGCCGTGAACAGGAATACCCATTTCATAAGACTGATGGTTCCATATTTCTTCGAAGGACCTTCTATTATCACAAGATAGATTGCATAAGTCACAGCACAAACGACAGCGAAGAGATCACCAACGAGACGACCGGAATCAAAATTTTCACCACCAAGAATCACGAGCAATGCTCCTCCAAGTGCGATAACCATTCCCACAACTTCAAGCAGCGAAACATGCTCATGCTTGAAGATTGCATTTATCACAACTACAAGAATTGGTTGGAAAGTCAATATGATAGCGATGTCAATAGGTGAAGCCGTATTGAAGGCAAGAGAGAAAACATATACGAAGCCAAGCATCATCAAAGCTGATGCCCAGAATAGTTTCCAATCACCTTTTTGAATCTTTTCATTCTTTACAAAAAGAGAAATAAGCCAAATTAATGCAGTAGCTCCGAAAATACGTCCGAGAGCTACCCCGGAAGCAGAAATCCAATCCGGGATAATAGCTTTATTGGCGGGTTCGTTAAGACCCCAACATATTGAAGTGGACAATGCAAGGAGATTGCCCCAAATCATGGCAGAAGTACGACTCTTTTTAGTCGCAAGTTGAGAAGTGCTGTTCATAGTGTATATAGTTTAAAGTGTATATCACGAAAACAAAGACGTTAGATATTAAGTTTGATTTGATGGGAAAAAATTATATGCACGATTTTTCATCTTCCATTATATCTTATTGCAAGGAAAGTGGCGATTGCTAATATAATGGTGAGATATGTTCTTGCTAATTGCATATAGCATTTCTGTTTGATGCATGCAAATGTCATTACACCTACATATGACAATATTGAAACTCCTCCAATGATTATTGCCCATAAGGGAAACATTGAATTTGGTTTCAATATGAACAATAAAATCAGAACAATGGCTGCAGGCAATAGCAAAAGAGTTCTGATTGCCTGGGAAGGTTTGTCAATGCGTTTATATTGAGATTTCATTACAATAGTCTTTGATTATCCATTTAGGTATTCCGGTATGAAGGGATACACATCTTTTTTCTTTTAACAGTGTTTCTTAAGACCTTGTCGATTTATTGTCTGATACCAGACTTTCAGTGATACTAATTTTTGTATCAGATGGTATTTTTAGTGTAGTAAAACCAAATTGAATCTTACATTTATAAGAATACAATCCTGACTCAAATAAAGAGCAATTTGTGTATCTAATGTTAAGATAATAATCCTTAGTTAGATTTAAATTAGCATTCGCCCAAATCCAATCATCTTCTTCAATGATAGGTTTGCAGTAGATAACTGAAGTGACGACTATGAGCGTATATTTAGCAAAATCTATCTTAGAGTATTCGAATTCAGATGCTTTTGCCAGCGTGCCTTTAGGAAGATTAGCAATATCACGAGCGGAATTAATAATGATATATTCCGGCGGATTGATTGGAGAATTAAATTGTTTATTATTATCATCATTGTCAATGATTTGAATCAAAAGACGTGTCGGGAAATCATTGCTTTCCTTTGGTTCTTCTGAACAAGAAGTCAAAGTGAAAACAAGTATCCATAATAATGAGTATATAAGTTTTTTCATTGACGAGGAATTTAATGTACGATATTTTTGTGGTTCAATCTAATGAAGTGCAAAATTGATAAATATTATCCATTTTACTCTCAACAAATGTTGAGAGTAAAAGAATTTTAACATTATTTGCTGCTGTTTTTTCGCAGTCGGCTCAGATGTGTAGGCG
>CAZGGB010000181.1:0-3545 GCA_964525115.1 uncultured Sangeribacter sp.
CTGGGGGATTTACGGGGAGCTGGTCGTGGAGGGCTCATCCGAGTGCAAAATTACAGCTTTTTTCTGGACTGTGCAAATTTTTATGCAAAAATTTGCTTTTGCGATGTTAAAACGGAGCTGCATTTACCATAAAGCGCCTCTCCGAGGCTACTGAACTATGAGAGAGGAAACCCCAGGCTTCAGCCTGGGGTTTTGGCACAATGGCAGGTCTCCGACCTGCTACGCGTGGGGAGTGGGCTATTTGGATTTTTTCCTTGGGGATCGGGGTTGGTTGCGGCCGTGCTTTTTGTTTTTTTCTTTGAGAGGCTTGTTGGGGTTGCCGTCGTCGGATAGGAGGGCAAAGTCGAGTTGCTTCTTGTCGAGGTCGGCACGGGCTACCTGCACTTTCACGCGATCGCCGAGAGTGTATTTCTTATGGGTCTTGCGCCCTGTCAGACAATAGTTTTTCTCGTCATAATCGTAGTAGTCGTCGGCAAGGTCGCGAACTGGCACGAGACCTTCGCACATGTTCTCGTCGAGCTCTACATAGACACCCCATTCTGTGACGCCGGAAATGACACCTTCATATACCTCGCCCAAGCGGTCGCGCATGTATTCCACTTGCTTATAGCGGATGGAGGCGCGCTCGGCATTTGCGGAGAGTTGCTCCATGTCGGAGGAGTGCTTGCACTGGTCTTCGAGCTTAATCTTATCGACAGATCTTCCGCCGTCGGCATAGCGTTGGAGCAGACGATGGACCATCATGTCGGGATAGCGGCGAATTGGGGATGTGAAGTGGGTGTAGTAGGGAACTGCAAGCCCGTAGTGGCCAACATTGTCGGTAGTGTAGATTGCCTTTGCCATTGAGCGGATTGCAAGCATCGAGAGCATGTTTTCTTCGCCCCGGCCTTTTACATCCTTAAGCATGCGGTTGAGACTCTTATTGACCTGAGTGGATTTGCCTTCGGCATTAATCTTGAATCCGAAGCGGGCTGCGATGCTGCTAAGGTTGGCGAGTTTCTCTTCGTCAGGTTTGTCGTGAACTCGATAGACGAATGATTTTGCTTTCTTCTCTTTCGGCACCTTGCCAATCTTCTCGGCGACAGCGATGTTGGCGAGGAGCATAAACTCCTCGATGAGCTTGTTGGCTTCTTTAGACTCCTTGAAATAGACGCTGATTGGCTTTCCATCCTTATCGATGTCGAAGCGGACTTCGGCGCGGTCGAATTCAAGGGCGCCGTTTTCATAACGACGTTTACGGAGCTGTTGGGCAAGGTCGTTGAGGATATTGATTTCAGTGGAATAGTCACCTTCTTTGGTCTCAATACGCTCTTGCGCCTCCTCGTAGGTGAAACGGCGGTCGCTCTTGATCACGGTGCGTCCGATACGGCTATTGATGACATTGGCATTCTTGTCGAGTTCGAAGATGGCGGAGAAAGTCAGCTTCTCCTCATCGGGACGAAGGGAGCAGATGCCATTACTGAGATGCTCGGGGAGCATGGGTATAGTGCGGTCTACGAGATAGACGGATGTAGCTCGCTTCTGAGCTTCCTTGTCGATGATGCTGCCGGGAGTGACGTAGTGTGTCACATCGGCGATGTGGACACCGACTTCATAGTTGCCATTAGCAAGAGTGCGGATTGAAAGGGCGTCGTCGAAGTCTTTGGCGTCGCGGGGGTCGATAGTGAAAGTGGTGATGCCACGGAAATCCTCTCGCTTTGCGACTTCTTCGGGAGTGATGCCGGGGCCAATCTTGTCGGCAGCTTTCTCCACATTTTCGGGATACTTGTATGGGAGTCCGAATTCTGCAAGAATAGCATGCATTTCGGCTGTATTCTCGCCTTTCTTGCCGAGGATGTCGACGATTTCACCACGAGGACACATCTCCTCGTCTTTCCAGATAGTGATGCGGGCGATTGCCTTATCGCCAGTCTTTCCGCCTTTCAGCTTATTGCGGTTGAGGATGATGTCGGCAGCAAGGAACTTGGAGTCGGGCACAAGTCGCGCTCCATGACGGTCGACGATGAGTTCGCCGATGAACACCTGATCTTTTGCCTCAATAATCTCGAGCACCTGAGCTTCCGGTTCGACACCCTTGCGGGCGGCAGAAATCATCACGCGCACCTTGTCGCCGTTGAGGGCATGCATAGAATTGCGTTCTGCCACAAGGATCTGCTCATCGTCGATAAGCACGGCATTCTTGCCATTGGAGCGGCGGATGAATGTGCCGACGTTTTCTGAGCCACGGTTAGCAGGAGCCTTGTATTTGCCAAGGCCGACTTCCTGAATCACATCATTGGCGGCAAGTTCCTCAAGGAGGTTAATGACATCCATCTTGAAGTCTTGGGCATCGATGGCGAAAGCAATTTGCTTATAATTGAAAGATTGGCGGTTTTCCTTTTCGAGGAAAGCCAATATCTTATTTTGAAGTTCGGCCTTTCGCATTCTTTTTGAAGGCCTTGCTGTGGAATTCTTTTTCATAATTGTGGAATAAGATTGGGTCCGTATATTGATATTATTATAACACATAGTTGGCTTATGTTGTTTTAAATGATGCGATGGGTTGTAGATATTAAAGAAAATACTTAAATTTGTGGAATAAAAAATTTTGAGATATGTATAGACATGATGATAGAGTGGTAGTGACGCTCGATGCAGGGGGGACGAATCTTGTGTTTGGAGCGATGCGAGGGTGTGAATTCGTAGCAGAACCGATCACTTATCCTTCAAATGCGCATGATCTTGACCTTTGTCTTGATACGATGGTGAAGGGTTTCAGGGAGGTGATTGAGTCGCTAGATGAGAAACCGGTGGCAATAAGTTTTGCTTTCCCCGGTCCGGCAGATTATCCTAACGGGATTATCGGAGGATATCTCCCTAATTTCCCATCCTTCCGCGATGGGGTGGCTCTTGGCCCGATGCTTGAACATGAGTTTGGAATTCCGGTTTTCATTAATAATGATGGGGATTTGTTTGCTTATGGAGAGGCTCTATGTGGGGCTTTGCCAGAAATAAACCATCGATTGAAAGAAGCAGGAAGTCAGAAACGCTTCAGAAACCTTCTTGGCTATACTTTTGGCACAGGGTTTGGTGTCGGAATAGTTATCAACGGGGAACTTAACCGTGGTGATAATTCTTGTGTGGAGACATTCTGCCTTCCTCATAAGCTTAAGGATGGGATAATCGTGGAAGAAGGAGTGGCAGTGCGTGCCATCAAGCGAGTGTATGCAGAGGCATCGGGTGACTACGGCCATAATTTCGAGCCGAAGGAGATTTGCGAGATTGCTGACGGTAAGCGAGCCGGGAATGTTGAAGCAGCGCGGAAGGCATTTGCAGAGTTTGGCGAGATTGCTGGAGATGCAATGGCTATTGCTGCGCAGTTGATAGATGGAATCGTAGTGATAGGTGGAGGTATCACAGCTGCACGCCAATGGATTTTGCCATCGCTGATAAAAGAACTTCGGTCTGATCTTGCTACGCTTGGGGGAGACAGCGTGAGAAGGGTTCAGATGGAGGTGTTTGACCTTGATGACCCTAAGGAGTTTGAACGGTTTGCAAAGGGGAAT
>CAZGGB010000182.1:0-3544 GCA_964525115.1 uncultured Sangeribacter sp.
GTGTCTGGTTCACCCCGGACATACCGGTTCAGGATGGACCGTGGAAATTAAGGGGGCTTCCGGGTTTGATTCTTGAAGCCACGACTGGAGATGGAATAGGATTCTTTGCTGACGGAATTGAGCAAACTGCAAAAAAAATCAGGCATGTTTATGGATCTGAAAAATATGAGAAACAAAGCCGCAAGGATATTCTACGTGCTCGTCGTACCATGATTGACAATCCAATGGGTGCTCTTTCCGCCACAGGATCGCTTGAAGGTGTCATGATTGAGGCTAAGGAGTTAAAACCAAAATCAGAGTCGTTTGACTTTCTTGAAACCGATTATAGGAAATAGACATGAGAAAACTCATTTTTATTATTGTAGGTTTGAGGCGCGAAATCGTCGGATATAGGTAAGATATTCCGAGGAGGAAGCTGCGCCAATCTTATGAAATACAATAAACCGGCATGTCGCTTTGTAAGCAATCCAACTTTCCGAGCTCCTTATATAGGTTTCAGATTAGCGGAATAAGTAATTCTTGGCGATGTCAGATTTTTATATAATATTAAGCAAGAGTCATATGATGAAACAGTCTAAAAAAGTTCTTATCTTTCTTGGCGGACAAGTTGTTCCGAGGACCCTAACAGCTCTTCCCAATCTCCATACGCAAATGAAAAAGATCATCTCAATACTTCTTTTTACGCTTATTTCAACTTCCTTATATTCTCAGAATTCGAATATAAAGGTTAGTTATGACTATCATTTTTTCACCTCAAGAGGCTATGAAGTCAATCGTCCAATGATCTTGACATTCTCAAATGTCAGGTCAAAATTCTTTAACCCCGATACTAACCGAATTGACTCTATATGTAACACTCCAGAAGGAAAAGCTGAGTTGGAAGCATATGTCAATAGTGTAAATGGACGAGAGATAATTTTAATGATTATCCTGCCAGATGGGAAAAAATGTATGTTGAGAAAGACAGGGGAAGAAATGAAATGACAGTTTATGATACAGTAGCAGGTGAAGACCGCTATAATTACACTGAACCATTAGGAGGAATAAATTGGGAACTTACGGATTCTGTAGCAAATATTCTTGGATATAATTGTCAAATGGCAGAATGTGATTTTCATGGCAGACATTGGACTGTATGGTTCACCACAGATATACCGATTTCAGAAGGACCTTGGAAACTTCAAGGTTTGCCTGGCCTTATCTTAAAAGCAGTCGAGAATGATGGGATGTACGAATTCTCAACAACAATAATTGAACGCTTTGAAAAAGATATAGAGCCAGTTTATGAGAAAGATAGATATGAAAAACTCGACAGAATAGAACTGTATAATACAAAACGCCTTATAGATGAAAATTTTGGAGGTTTTGTAAAAGCCCGCACTGGCATTTCCCTTCCACAAAACATGAAATCCACGCAAATAAAAAAGGGTTATGATTATATAGAAACTGATTATCGCTAAGTTTACCAATACTCCTCACCGTAAGTTTTAGCGTATAAGAGAGAATTTTTTTGAAATTACTAACCAAGAATTTTTATGGTATATCTATTTACGCACAATGGACAGTAACAAACTCAAAGGATTCTTCTATCCTGGTAACGCGGTGAGTGGCAGACTCTTTGAATTGTGTGAATTAACTTTGAAATTAGCGTACTAAAATTGGAATTATGAAATTTATATTATCTCGAAATGAAGATTATCTCAGCCATTCAAAGAAATGGATACTTGGGTATGCCTTTCTTTTTTGGTTGATTACAAGAATTGCCGTAATGATTATTATGGCGGTTTGTATGTCCATCTACACTCAATATGGCATCAATCCCCAAGAACTGACAAGTTTTGGAGGAGATCCTACTGTAACCAAAGCATCCGGAAGCCTTATCCGAGCCCTTTTGATGACAGCGCTCATTGCTCCGTTGTTTGAGGAAACGCTATTCCGTTTTGGACTTTCATTCAAACGTTTCAGTGTAGCTACAAGCTTGGCATTCATTCCCTTATTCCCGGCTTTTTCCCACAATAAAACTACAAGTCTCTCAATATGGCTTCTTTGTATTGGGATAGCTATCGTTGTGTTTTGTTGTGTCTATTTCTATACATCTGATGACTTCTGGCAGAATAAAAAAAGCCATTGGCAAATTCCTGCTATATGGTTCACTTCAATTGCATTTGGTTTAGTCCACTTAGTGGCATTTAGCACTCTTGATTGGTTATTATTGCCTTATGCCTTGTCGGTAATTATGGCTCCCTTTTTTGCTGGTTGTGCATGCGCCTATCTCAGGGTCAATATTGGATTTGGATGGGGTTTCGCTATGCACATCTTCAACAATATTCCCGGAATTATAATTATGCTCTGCTAAAACTGCAATTAAAACGGACATACATCTATGCCCTATATTTATTTTCATGCAACATGTAGTATTTTTTTAAGCGTATCTCTATAATATAAATCATAAGTTTAATAATTATGAATAAACTAATCATTCCATTTGTTTTTATCGCCTGCCTTTTTATGGCAAGCTGTCTCAAGGATGACGAACCCAAAGATAGAGTAGAGGATATTAGAATAGTGGTCTCTGCCGAAACTGGCACTACGTATGGATGGCCAGATGACAAGAAGGAGCATCCAATCGAATGTATGCTTGTCAAATTGCCAGACGATCCCGACAGATGGCAGCCCATGATGTTCGGGACAATCGAGGGCTTTACATACGAGCGTGGACATGAGTATTATCTCAGTGTAAGACGAACAACACTTGCCAACCCTCCCGCCGATGCATCCTGCTACACTTATTCACTTATCAAAGTATTATCAGATAATCTTGTCATGGAACCTGAAGAGCCAGTAGATAAGGAAATAACGTCAATAAACGATATCGAATACGAGAATCTATGTCCGTTCAATAAATATGCAATAGAACCATTGTACTATGTTAGCGGAGATGGGATGATCACATATTCTGATGATCGTCAAGCTCCAAGTTATAAGAATGCACGCATATATCTTGAAAACATCTTACCCAAAGATGACCCTAACTGGATCATATTCCAGCACGTTCAATATCAGGCAACCTACTCTTATGTTTTTTCGCCTCTGTCAGATATGGTCAGATTGGTACGTAATGAATCATCTGGACCGATGTTCAAGAATGTTGTGCCGGAGGAAGAATTCAATTATATCGTAAAAGACATGAAGGTAAATGAAGAATTGGAATATACTCTTGTGCTTGCCAATGTGTCTAAGCTCGGACTTCAAAGACTGAATTTCACCATTCGAAAAAACTAAATACAGCGTCTATGTGATAATATCGGCCGTGATTGTCGATTATTTAGTTGCGGTATTGCCCCGCTCTTTCGTGAACGGAATTTATTATATAAGCCATCCGGTTTCAATCGCTAACCAGAGCAACGGTGATGTGATGGAATATGTCGGGTGGACTGTTTCCGGAGGCTTTACCTGGTTATTGCTCGCCGTCAGCTTCAGCGTATAAGAGAAATACATAAAGAAAAGTATGAATAAACAAATTGAAAATAAACTTATGAAGAAA
>CAZGGB010000183.1:0-3465 GCA_964525115.1 uncultured Sangeribacter sp.
ATCAGAAATGGAAAATTCTGGTATGAAATGGGGAGTTGGTGTGTATAATAAAAATACTCGCAAATGGTTACAATACAAAGATTTCGATGCAAAAGGAATCCAAAAGCTATTATAACAGTTATCTTAGTCTAATTTATACTCGCTACCATCAGAAGTGGCCGTTTATAGTTTGACGATGGCCTTCACAATGGAGTGTTGTCACATTTTGGATGCGGTAGATAGATAGTTATATTTATAAAGAAGAATTGTGTTAAAATACCATATCAATAGATAGTGTATTATGGATAAAAGATTATTTTTAATACTCCTTATTTTAATGAGTATGACATTTGATGTCTTTTCTTTTGAAAAGGCTGACAATAAATATGCCAAAAAGGCAAAAAATATAACGCTTATTGCGCATGGATATAATAGTAAAAACAAGACAGAGACTGAAGATGAAGTTGTTATAAACATATTAGAATTTAAAACTAATAAATGGTTCATCTCTGTAGTAACAGATGATGGGGTAATGTTGTCAGGTTTTTTTTATCTTAGTGGTCAGCAATATATTGTTAACGGGGATCCAGACTTTACTGGCACGGGGATCAATGAGAGAACAGGAGAAAAAATCAAGGTTTCTATACTGTCAAATAACAATGATATATCTATTTTTTTCTATTGTGAAGATAGTAAAGAAAGTGTTGATATGCCTTTGGATTGTTTTTATGTTCATAAAGATGCGGAGGATACAAAAGTACTGTTCAATGATAAAAGAATTTGTTACGATATTAATGATCCAGGTTGGAAAGTTGGTACAACAAAGCAACTTAAAAAATGTCTTCTCCAAAATAAATATTTAAAAAAATTATAAAAAGTTTTAGATTTATTATCTTAGGAAGACTATTTTACAAAGGCTTTTCTATATAATATCATATCCATGAAAACGTTTTAATCCTTTCCGCCATAATTCTCAAGTTGAGCTTGAAAAAGAAATTTTATTTAATTTGAGTCCATGAATAAATGTTTGAATCTCAGAAATAAATTGTTAGTGATTTTTGCTTGTTTTATAGTGGAGACTGGCCTATCATTAGTTGCCGATAAGACTTTCTACGAAGTTCAGGGTGCTGAATATAATGGTATTAAGTGCTTACTGGAGCGTGTGAAGAATGGAGACAGAAACTCCATTAGACTACTTGCAGAGTCATATAGATACGGTAATGGTGTGGAGAAATGTTTGCTTAATGCTTTTTACTGTTATAATCTTTGTGGAGAAAATATGGACAGGATTGCTAAAGATTCTTATCTCGAAAATCCCAATGATGAGTTGGGATTGCTTTTCCATCTTATGGACACATATGATAAAAGAGGAATTGAAGAGGCCCAGAATGAGCTTTCATCAATAATATTACCTAATGAGAAATGGGCAACAGTATTAAAAAATATATGCGAGTATGGTAATAAGCCTGACTTGAATGAGTTTATTCGTTCTCAGATAAATGCTCAATCCGCCGGAGATGAATTTTTTGTAGCGATGGCTTGCTATGTAGCATATAATAAGAGTGATGTAGATCTTTCGTTATTTCAAGATATTCTTTCAGATTTGGCTGTAAAAGTACCTTTTTTATATAATAATTTAGGCGAAAAATATTTAATGTCATACGAAGAAGATGTTAATAATAAGAATGAACTCAAATTGGCAATCGAATACTTTAAGGCGGCTAATGATAATGGATTTCTGATCCCTAAGAATGCAAAAAGAATATTATCCGAAGAAGTAATAAAGAATATTGATATTAAAGATATTTTTTCATTAGACGATTTAGAACAACTTAAAATCCTTAGAGATTCGGTATTAGTTGAAGCCGACGAGGACTCATCAATGGAGGTTCTGGATTAATTTTTCAAGAACAGGTTGAATGTTGTGCTATTTCAGTACAGCAACTTACTCAATGAGTTGTCGGTATTTTGTCTCGGATAGTCTTATGCATCTGCCGACTTCTGTGAAGTCGGCAAATCCTGGGATGGCCGTTGCCATAAACGGATGTGGCGTGCTCCCCTCCAAAGCGATTAGCAAATTAGTAATCTAAAGTACTAATCTGGTAGCGGTAGATCCTGGAGTCTCCATACGGCATAAAGCGGAAGAATACCGATGACTCGCCTGACCATTTGCCCTGTGTCTTCAGTGTCTGAGACCTCCAGAAGCCCGAAGTTTTCCAGCGAACTGCGTATGCCAACTGTAAGATCTTTTTTATTCATGAAAAGGCGTAGGCTCTTCATTTTTCCTGACGTTCCGGCCTTAACCTCTATGGGTAGGCACCTTGCATTCTTGGCTATGACATACTCCACTTCCGATGTGGCATTTCTCTCAAGATTCTCCCAATAAAATAGATCATACTTGCTCTGCGGATTGGATGATTTCATGAGTTCGAGCCCTACCGTTAATTCTGCTACAATACCTTTGTTTACAAGTTCTGGCGCATCCCCTGCAAGTATGAGTCGGGTCAGTTCCCTGTCATCATCATAGTTCATCGCCAATACTCGAAGCAACAAACCGGTATCGAGATAATCATATCTCGTAAACTTAGGATTAACCTGTGCGCCCAAAGGGAGACCGTTGGCTGCAGACATCTGCACCGGGATGATAATTCCAGAGTCTCGGAGGAGTCTCAGTGCCTCTTTTACTTCGTCTATCTTGTATCCTCCATCCACTTTACTGTAGACAAACTTCTGACCTGACTGACGTACTACAGCCGACAGCGTGTTGCGAAGTAACTGCGGGTCAACTTTTTTTGAATATTTGGCGAAGTCATCATAATAACTTTGCTGGATATCATTCTGTTCGTCTTGGCAGGCAGAATAATCCTGAGTCTCAATCCAGGCAGAAACACTTGCAGGCATACCTCCTACCATCAAAAATGACCGAAACTCCGACACAAGACGTGAATGAAGACTTTCTTCCAAAGGGTGAGTCCAATCAGAGCTCACAATTTCCTCTATCCACATATCTTTACCTCGAGCCATCAGGAACTCCTTGAATGACATCGGATACAGGAACACAGACCTGACACGTCCGACCCCATATGAAGGCATTTCATTCAATGCAAATTCAAGAAGCGACCCAGCTGCCACGACATGCAGCTCTGGATAATTCTCTTTGAAGAACCATAGGCTCTTCAATGCCGCCGGACAATTCTGGATCTCATCTATGAAGAGAAGAGTCTCTCCCGGGATTACATGAACATTATGCACAGCCCCAAGGCGTTGGCTAAGTTCTTTTACATCGGAGATTTCTTCAAAAAGTTTGCACAGATCCTTTTCTTCTTCAAGGTTGATCTCAAGATAATGTCGGAATGTCTCTCCTAAATGTCTTATGGCCCAGGACTTGCCAACTTGTCTGGCACCACGCACAATGAGAGGCTTACGGCGTGGTGATTCTTTCCATTTCAGAAGATACTCATCTATATTTCTTGCAAGATATGCCAT
>CAZGGB010000184.1:0-3423 GCA_964525115.1 uncultured Sangeribacter sp.
GTCTCAGCCTCGGCCACAAGCAGCTTGAGACTAATCCTTGGGAAGAGTTCGAAGGCCGCTTCACCGTTGGTAGCATCCACGAAGGAACTATCTCCGAAGTTATGGATAAGGGTGCTGTTGTCACTCTCGAAGGTGGCGTAGAAGGCTTCGCTACTCCTAAGCACCTCGTGAAGGAAGACGGCAGCCAGGCTAAGCTCGGCGAGACCCTCAACTTCAAGGTGATCGAATTCAACAAAGATAGCAAGCGCATCATCCTCAGCCACAGCCGCATCGCAGAAGACGCTACCCGCGCTGCTCAGCGTGCTGAGCGTCAGGCTAACCGTGCTGAACGTGCAGAACGCGCAGCACGTCGCCAGGAAGAGGAACGCACAGAGACTCCGGCAATCGAGAAGACAACTCTCGGCGACCTCGGTGCACTCCAGGCTCTTAAGGAGCAGCTCGCTAAAGCTGAAAAGAAGTAATTCATATTAGATTTTTTCATAATGAGGGAGATTTCCATATGGAAGTCTCCCTCAATTGTTTACTCGTTTTTATAGCTACGAATATATATGAAAATGATAGAAGAGAATACACAACATAATCTTTTAGCTACACAGCATTACCTTACTTATCTATTTTTTTTATAACTTTGCAAAAAATTCAACTGTATCATGAAAAGACAAATTAGCATCATGACCTTGGCGGCTTCTGCCCTCATGCTATCAGCAGCGCCTGTCAAGGCTCCTGCTGGTGGAAAACCCATCAGCGATCATCTCATTGGAATATTCTTCGAAGACATCAGTTCTTCTGCCGACGGCGGACTAAGTGCAGAACTGATCCAAAACGGATCTTTCGAGTTCAGCCCGGTAGAACGAGACGGATGGGGTCCAGGCACTGCTTGGAAGATGGCACGCCCTGGACATTCTCTCGGTAATATCTTAATCAAACAACAGGATCCCATTCATCCAAACAACCCAAATTATCTCCGACTCGAAGCTGAACGCACTCGCGAATTCAAGGACTATAACGGTTGGCGAGGCTTCGGACTGCAAAATGATGGGTTCGATGGAATCTCAGTTAAGGAAGGTGAAAAATATGATTTCTCCGTATTCCTCCGAAACGTCGACAAGACTCAGATGAAAGTGCGTGTGGCACTCGTCGAACCCCAAGGATGGGGTAAGGATCCATTGCTCCTTGCTGACACAGAAATTTCGACGTCGTCTGACGATTGGAAGAAATACGAAGCCTCTTTAACTCCCAATAAGACTTGCCAAAATGCAAATCTTATGATATTGCTACTTGATAATGGCTCCGTAGATATTGATATGGTGTCACTTAAACCGGCTGACACCTACAAAGGTCATGGACTCCGCAAGGATCTTGTAGAGAGTTTAGCTGCTCTGAATCCTAAATTCATGCGTTTCCCCGGTGGATGTATTGTTCACGGTGGCGGCGACGGATTCTGGAACACTTACCGTTGGAAAGAGACCGTAGGCCCGAAGGAAACTCGCAAGCAGCAAAAAAACTGCTGGGGCTACCATCAATCGTTTGATCTCGGGTATCCCGAATATTTCCAGCTTTGTGAAGATCTGGGCATGGAGCCTCTACCTATCCTTCCATCAGGAGTAAACTGCCAGGGTTCAAATGGCGGTTGGGGCATGTGGCCCGATCAGGCTCAGGATGCCTGCGACATGGCTGATATGGAAATGTGGACCCAAGAAGCACTCGACCTAATCGAATGGGCAAATGGCGATGTCAATACAAAATGGGGTAAAGTCCGCGCTGAAGGAGGACATCCCGAACCATACAACCTTAAATATCTCGGCATAGGCAACGAGGAGAAGATATCCCCAGAATTTAGTGAGCGCTTTAAATATATGTATGACCGTATCACTAAGGCTCACCCTGAAATAATGATCGTAGGAACTGATGGTCCGGGATCTCATCCCGGCAATCCTGACTACGAAAACGGCTGGGCACTCGCTCGCGAACTAAATATTCCAATCCTTGATGAGCATTACTACGAGCCACGTGAATATTTCATGAAGTCTCGCCAATATGATTCATATCCTCGTGATGGCAAGACAAAAGTATATTTGGGTGAATATGCATCCAAAGACAAGAAACTCATTGATGCACTTGCAGAAGGACTTTATCTTATCCATGTAGAGCGCAACGGCGACATAGTCGACATGACATCATATGCTCCCCTCTTCGCCCGGAAGAACGCCACCAATTGGAATCCTGACCTCATCTATTTCGACAACGAGACTGTCTTCCCCACATGCAGCTACTATATCCAGCAGATGTTTGGCAATTCAGCAGGAGACTATTACTATGGCGACTGCGTGACCATTGACGACCAAGACAAGTCTGAAGGGGAAGGATATCTGCAGGAACAGTCAGTGATACTCGACACTAAAGGTCGTAAACTGTATGTAAAGGTTGGAAATGCCTCAGGTAATGCCAAGAAAGCTCACGTCAATCTTTCCAAATTCAAGGTTAAAGGAAATGCCAAGAAGACTGTCATAGCAGGCAATCCTGAAGATGAAAACAACTATGAAGCCCAACCTATAGCTCCAAAGACTGAGACGGTAAAGGCATCAAACAAATTCGATCTGGATATTCCCCCTTACTCATTTACGATGCTTGAATATAGCCTTTGATATAACAAGACCATTAAGAGCCCATCTCATAAATATTGCAAAAGCTCCCCTGATACCATTTCAGCGGGAGTTTTTTCTCTAAAAAAAGAAAAATATTTTGTTATGTCAGAAAAAATTATTAATTTTGCGAGCCGATTTTATCCAGATCTCATTGCGAGCTCCGGTAGAAAAGGGATTTTGGCCGATCTTCCTATCTTCCGAAGCAGTGAGACAGAACGAGCCGAAGCGGAGGCTTAGACCGCCGAAACCGTTCAAAAACAGGAATTTAAAAATCAAATAAAACAAACAAAAGTGGATTCTTTAAGTTATAGAACACTTTCCGCTACTCCGGAAACAATCAACAAGAAGTGGGTCGTAATCGACGCCACCGATCAGGTGCTTGGTCGCCTCTGCTCAAAAGTAGCAAAAATCCTTCGCGGCAAATACAAGCCTGATTTCACTCCCAACATGGACTGCGGCGACAACGTGATCATCATCAACGCTGACAAAGTCATCATGACTGGTCTGAAGATGGACAAACACGAATATCTCCGCTATACCGGCTATCCCGGTGGACAGCGTGCTTACACTCCGCGCGACCTTATGAACAAGTCTTTCAAGAAGACTATCAAGGCTGGCAAGCACCCTCTCTACATTAAAGTGGTAAAGGGCATGCTCCCCAAGACAAAACTCGGTGCAGCTCAGCTCAAGAACCTCTATGTCTACAATGGCAGCGAGCACCCACACGAGGCAGTTAATCCGGAAGTAATCGATATCAACAAACTGAAATAAACGAAGA
>CAZGGB010000185.1:0-3377 GCA_964525115.1 uncultured Sangeribacter sp.
CTTTCAAGCTGCTTGGTTTTCATATATCGTTTAATTTTTGTGAGCTACTTATGAACAAAGGCTCTTAGGACACTTTCATTTTGTTATCTCAGGATTCCTTTATAAATAGGATGAAATCTATGATTTTTTACAAAATATTAAGGGGCTATCGGGCATTATTTCAGTTTATTAGGGGATCGGTTAAATAATGTTGTGAACCATTTTGTTTCAGAATTGTTGCAGGCTTATTTCAGGGTGTTTCAATAATGATATATTAATTTAATCCGTTGTAACATGCTTATCCTTAGTGTGTTACAAAATTGTTTAGCCAATGTTTCACTTGTTGCAAAATTTTGTCGAAACATTTAAAAATTTGCTAACGTTATACAGACAAAGACAAGTTCTTTTAAACTTTCATAATTTTTAACAACCCTTGAATTTGCGAAAGCAGGCTCAACAAAAAACAACAAAGATATGGCATCCAACAACTCATTCCGCACAAACCTCCTCAACCTCCAGTCAAACCTGCTGAGCTTCGCTTACCAGCTCACCTCCGACCGCGAGCAGGCCGCAGACCTCCTCCAGGACACTACCCTCAAGGCCCTCGACAACGAGGAGAAGTTCACCTCCGACGCCAACTTCAAGGGTTGGGTGATGACGATAATGCGCAACATCTTCATCAACAACTACCGCCGCAATGTCCGCCAGGCTACAATCGTGGACACCACCGACGACCTCTACCACCTCAACACATCGCAGGAGTCAGCGCTCGAGACTCCGGAAGGAAGCCTCTCAGTGAAGGAGATCACTGCCGTGATCAACACCTTCGACGACGAGTTCCGCATCCCCTTCAACATGCACGTCGCAGGATACAAGTACAGCGAGATCGCCGAGGAGCTCGACCTCCCAGTAGGGACAGTGAAGAGCCGCATCTTCTTCGCACGCAAGAGACTCCGCGAGCAGCTTGCAGACTTCGCTTACTAATTCAACGATCAACGATTAACGATCAATGATCAACGGATGCCCTTTTACAATGATAAATTATAAATGATCAATGATCAATTAAGATATACACGAAAGACACTATAAGCTATTGATATTAAAGTAAAGATACTTGGAAAACACACACAGAGCCTTAATCGAAATTTGATGCTTGAAAGACACACGGAAAAGATACAATACCTGAAAGACACACAAAGATAATCGCCTTAATCGAATTTGATACTACACTTGAAAGACACAAGATCCTTAATCTAATTTACAATATATAAACCTTAATAAAAATAATACTGTGAAAAAAATGCTCCCGCTTTCGGATGAAGGCGGGAGCATTTTTTATGTTGCCGGAAAAACGTTACTTAAGAGTGGCTTCGAAGCCGGCGGCGTGGACGGCGTCGATTATGGCAGCGTGGTCGACAGAGCCATCGACGGTGGCGAGGCCGGCGTGAAGATCAACTTCAACGGAGTCAACGCCAGATACTGCTGCGATGGCTTTCTTTACTGCATTCTGGCAGTGGGGACAGTTCATCCCGGTGATGATGTATTCCTGTGTCATATCTGTATGAGTATTTGTTTTTGGATTGTAAAATCTGCGAATAAGTGAATATATAAGTAATCCGGCAAGTATGGCGGAGCAAATCGTGGAGAATGCGCTGAATTCATGATGGCATGCACCGTGCATTGCAGCGTCATGGCCGATAGCAAACCAATGGGCAGGCATGAGATAGTCGATTGCAAGCCCCATAGCCATCGCTCCGACGATGATCGAGCCAAGATATACTATCGCTGCTCTTCTTCCCATTTCACGCGAAATAAGAGTAAATGAGGCAAAATTAGCTGCCGGACCTGCCATCAGCAATACAAATGCAGTGCCTGGGGAAAGGCCTTTCAGTATAAGAGAGAGTGCGATGGGAATTGAACCGGTGGCGCAGACATACATCGGGACTGCAACTATCAAGGCTATAATCATTGACACGATAGGTTTATTGCCAAGGATAGCGAAGAAATCTGCCGGAACATAGACTGTAATCAAAGCCGCAATTACGAGTCCTATAGTTAGCCAGAGACCTATACTGCCTACGAGGTCGATGAATCCATAGCGCAACGAAGCTACGATCTTACCGCCAAAGGTAGCAGGGCGTTCTTCTGTTGCGTCAGGAGCAACCGAACAAGCCTCAGTTTCCTCCAAATTACGCTCAGTGGAGCCTACAGCCGCTCCACCGAAAACAGCCGTCACAAGAGCCGCTATGGGGCGCATTATGGCGAATGCGGGTCCAAGCAATGACCAAGTGGCAGCTATTGAGTCAACTCCTGTCTGAGGTGTGGAGATGAGGAAAGCGGATGAAGCGGCACGGGAAGCACCATTTCTGCGCATGGCGATGGCTGTAGGAAGCACGCCACAGGAGCAGAGCGGCAACGGCACACCAATGAGGGCAGCCTTGACCACCGTGCCAAGCGAGCGGCCAGAAAGGTGGCGGGCAAATGTCTCACGCGATACGAATGCATGGAGCAATCCTGCTATAAAGAATCCCAACAAGATATACGGCGACATCTCATTGAGCATATACAAAAGGGAGTCGATAAAATTCATAGTAACGATGTTCTGTTAATAATTCAGATACAAAGTTACTATGGATTTCTTTAAAAAACGTTACAGATTTCTGCCAATCCGTTATACTTCGGGGAGGGGGGTGCGGATGCCGATTTCGCGGAATTGGGTCGGGGTCATACCTGTGGCTTGCTTGAAACGAGTGCTCAGGTGAGGGACGGAGGAAAAACCTGTCACGTAGGCTATTTCGCTGAGAGGCAATTGATCATCGAGAAGCAATTCCTTTATACGCTCTATTCGGAGGGCTGTGAAATAGTTTTCGATGGTGCGCCCCTCTACGCATGCAAAAATACGCGACAGATTGCGGAAAGACATGTGCAGGGAATCTTGAAGTGCTTTCGAAATGTCAGCCCTCACTCCTTCGCCATCACGCGATAGCTCCATCAACTTGCTCTTGATTTCAGCGACAATTACCTCTTCACGCGAGTGTATCACTTCAAAATCTTCTTTCCGCAACTCGCTGTCGAGGCGGTCTATGACTTCCTCCTGAGGATTACCCTCCACCGTCACTGAACCTAACTCCACTCCGAGCAGGTTCAGTTCCGGTATCCGGGAAGTGACCTCAGCCACCTTCGCCACACAGTGGCGACAAACCATATTCTTTATCCTTATCTTCATAACTTTCGCAGATCCAGTAATTTTTCTTTAAATATATTGTATAAGTAGCTCACAAAAATTAATCGACATATCTAATCCTGGATGCAACAAAGGTATTGACATAATAAATGTTAGATACTTAAGTAGCTCGCAAAAATTAATGATATGATAAATGCGAGATAATCTTGAGGCA
>CAZGGB010000186.1:0-3370 GCA_964525115.1 uncultured Sangeribacter sp.
AAGCAGGTGTGGAAATCAACCGTAAGGTTCTCGCTGACCTCGCCATGAACAATCCCGCAGCGTTCAAGGCTATCTGCGATAAGGTTCGTTAATCAACAATCGAATCTTACAGCCGCTTGAAAAGCGGCAACTCCGAACAAAAGAGACTGTTTGCCCTTCCGGCATCAGTCTCTTTATTTAATTCTTATAAAATTGAAGTTGTTTGAACTTCATTAATAAAACATAAATATGAAGGCGATAGTAACTGCTGTATTCTCCATACTCACATTTGTATGCTCATATGGGCAAAGTCAATATGCCACTCAATTTGACATTCCTTATTCATCAAAGAGTGATGATTATTCAAAGGAAAGACTTAAGCTTGACATCCACCATCATGCTGAAGGAAAAGATATGCCAGTCATTGTATGGTTTCATGGAGGAGGTCTGAGAGGAGGAAACAAATTTATTCCTGCGGAACTTATGGATCGTGGATATGTAGTAGTAGCACCTAACTACCGTCTTATTCCAAATGTAGGTGTAGAAGAATGTATCGATGATGCGGCAGAGGCTGTAGCATGGACCTTCAAGAATATCGACAAGTATGGTGGAGATACTTCAAAGATATTCGTAGCTGGACATTCTGCAGGTGGTTTTCTGACAAGTATGATTGGACTTGAAAAGAAATGGCTTGATTCGTATGGTATCGATGCAGACTCTATTGCAGCTCTCATTCCGTATAGCGGACAAGTCATCACTCATTTTGCAGACCGGCAGAGTAAAGGTATCGGAGAACTGACACCATATGTAGACCAACACGCTCCCCTCTTCCATGTCAGGAAGGATTGCCCTCCTTATATCATAATAACTGGTGATGCAGAACAGGAACTTTTCGGCAGATACGAGGAGAACCTATATATGTGGCGTATGATGAAACTCGCAGGTCATCCAGACGTAAAAATCTACAAACTCGACGGCTATAACCACGGCGACATGGCCTCCCCCGCCCATCACATCCTCCTCCACGAAATCAATCGGATATTATCAACTTCATGATATCTCAATTCCGGTAATGGAAAAATATCTTAATTCCCCCTCCGACACATCGGAAGAGGAATTGATAACAGAACTTTGGGTTCCACTTATAGATTAGAAAGGCTTATATTAATTTAGTGACACTGAAGGTAAAATATAGGATGAGTAAATACAATTTTTTGTTCACGAAGAATTTGGGTATTCATAGTCCAAGATATGCAGTGCATTGCGCCTCCATCTGCTATAATAGAAGACATAGAAATTGGAATACACTTTTTCCCGGTAATTTTTTCTATTTGTTGAAGCGCGAGTCTGTCTGAGGCGATATTCGCAATGGGGACAAGCAGAGCATTTCGAAGTTCGAGATAATTAAGATGACACCAGCTGTTCTCACGATATTTCTTTCCAAATTGAAGTTCTTGGAGATCAAATCTTTCGGATAGGATTTTTCGCAAAACTTTTCCCAATTGAGGATCCATATCTGAATAACAGTTCAACAACAGTTTGCCCTCTGCTATGCTTCTCACCATTCCATCAGCATGAACATACCTCTCATTGATATCCCAAGGAATAAGAACGACTTCTGCGTTGAATAATTCTTCAAGTTGAAGTAGGATTTCATGGTGCGATAGTGTTGGATTCTCATACAATACCTTTGTTGTCATGATAACACAGTCGATACCATTTTTATCCTTGCATTTGATAATGTTTCCTCCGTCAATAATAAGGTTTGTGTGGTGGCAGATAGAAGAAGACAGGACTTCACTTCCTCCAGACTCGAGGAATGCATCTCTGCAATTGGTAATGTATCTTGAGTTTTTTCCTTGAAGATAATCCGGATTATAACGATAGATTACAAATTCTTCATCATTACGCTGGAAAGGCATAAAGTCTCTGACCCAAATATCAGCAGCATTGGGTATGAAATCAAAGAGTTCATTCTCAGCATTAAGTGAAGATTCTATCTGCCACCATACTTTTTGGTATTTCTTGAGGCTTTTGAGCCAAGGGGAAAAATAATGAATTGCTCTCATAACTTACATTGTTTATGTTTTTACACTGCAAAGTTAGAGAGCAAATCACTAATATACTGTAATCAAAACGGCAAAATTACTATTTAATTAAGCTACATTTCTTCAATTTCTTCAGTACGGGTAAAACTCCACATTCTTTCGTCTTTCTCAGATGTCTTTTCTTCTCCATTATATTTGTATACATTCTGACGACGAGTAATTTTGAAATCCTTGGATTTTAGTCGTGTAGAGTCAATCCATTCTACAGAATCTCTTGTAAAACCATTTAAAAAGTCATAGAGATACGTTGACTGATGATTTACGCGCTCCTGCACACTTTTACATGCAACAAATTTACCAGACTCCTTATTAAATGTAATGAAATTGTCTTTTTTTATATCAAACACCTCGTAAGCTCGAATCAGAACTGATGATCTCAACTGAAGTCTTTCATTTTCGAATGTTATATCTATGCCTGATGCATGCGCATGAAAAGCCATAAGAGGGAAGTATGGGATCTCTCCATCTATATATCTTCCATTTCTATGATACACTATAGGATCTTTGGGCATATTAGAATCATTGCCTTCACAATGGCAATAAAACTCGACAGTACGAATGAAGATTCTATACCTTTCTTTTTTATTACAGTCTTTTACCGACACATATCCCCCATAAAGGAAAGATTCTGCAAGTTTTTCAAATAATCCTGCAAGGTCTTTTTCGTTTTTAAAAGAAGCATGAAACTGTTTTAATTTATCTTCAAGTGATTCCATTATATCTTATTATTAATAATGATGACTGAGATATTTTATTGAGTATTACAAATAAGTTTTTTCGATTATAAAAAGAGAGGAATCAATCAACAGCTGAAATAATAGAAGAAATCCTTTCTATATAATCTTCAACGGGAAGATACATTGGACTAACATCAGATTCTTTCCAATCAAATAAATCCTCATAATCTCCTGTCTGTCTCATTGTAAATAATCTACTCAACAATTGAGAGTCTTCCGATTTCAGCACTCCTTGTCTTACAAAAGATAGACCTATCATTCTGACTATCCCCTTATGCGACGATGCTTCTATTCCATTATGAATTAATAGAGCTGCACTTGCATAGTACGCCGCATAATACAAGCGGTTTGCTGCAAGATTCCAATAACCGAGTCCTCCAATATCTATAGCCTCCTTTAGGGTTTGTCTCGCTCTTTCCAATCTATAAGATACAATATCGTGCCTTTCCTTATCTTTTAATGCCATAATCCTTTAATTTTGAAAAATTACAACTTTATCTTTTTCGACATTTTTATAAAACGGTAAGAAACTACGTTTTAACCAGC
>CAZGGB010000187.1:0-3320 GCA_964525115.1 uncultured Sangeribacter sp.
GGGATCTCCCCTACTACGCTTTGCTTAAGACCCAAGCGCAAGTGAAGACAAATGTGGTGCTTGATTCTGATTCCCTCATATTCATAGCATACAGCAACTATAGCGACGACTGGTGGGGCGACAAAGGCATCCGCTCAAACTTCTATATGGGAGAGGTATTTTACAATAAGGAAAAGTCGAGGGAAGCGATGAAGTTTTATCTTATCGCCCTCGAAGAATCAAAACGATTGAACAATAACTTTTGGAGAGCTAAAGCGTCTGATAGAATCGCCGATCTATTCTTTAATGCTTTCAATTACGAAATGGCTGCAAATTACCGAAAACAGGCCATAGAATATTTTGGTAAGGCTGGAAAGATTATAAATCAAAGATACGTTATAGCAGATCTTGCAACTGACTATATTAACAACTCAAGATATGAAGAAGCACTCCATCTGATTGACAGCATCTATAGCAAAACTATCAGCGATTGTCCTCAGGATACAATTTTACTTCTATATTTAAGAAGTCCAAGAATTGACATTTTGATAGCAACTGACAGAGTCAATGAAATCGATAGTATAGATCTTTGTATGCTTAATAAAATAAATAAAGATTTTCCCAATGTTGAAGTGGAAATTATTGAAAGTAAACTCGGTAAAGAGTTAGATTATGGATCAATATCATATAAATTAAATAGTATGCAGTCTGATTCTTTATCCAATGAAGATTTAGTCAGAATACTATATTTTAGATATGAGCAAGCGAAGACTATAAGAAATCACAATTTGGCAGTTGAGTTAGCAGATTCATTATTGTTTTATCAAAATATTATAGCTGAGAATATTATAAAAGAATCTGCGACAGAAGCTCAACGAGATTTCTATTTAGAATTGTCAGAGAAGGATAAGAGAAAGTCACAGATATTCTTCATATGCTTTCTTGTAGCAATTATGTTTGCATTAGCAATTTGGTGGATATTTAGGTAAGGAACAAAGCAAACGCCCTTGAGCTTGAAGCAACAATAGAGTCTTTATCTGAACTTAATGCTAATACACATTTTCTCTCCATCGAAAAATCAAATCTTGAGAATACTGTCAAGGAGAAAAGCAGCTCCATTGAAGAGCTAAGGAAGATTGTAATAACAAAAAATCAGGAAATAAAACTACTTGAAAAGGAAATATTTGAATTTAGAATTAACAAAAATAAACTTGAGAATAACGTTAAATTGAAAGATAGCACGCTTGAGAGTTTAATTCAATTACTTAAAGAAAAGACTCAATCTGTAGAATCGATGAATGATGAGATAAGACACTTACTAATTGAACTAAACGAGCAAAAACAGAGTATAGAACTTCTTGAAAAAAATATGATAGAAAGATCAAACGACTTAAAAAATAAGGATATAATATTAGAAACACTTTTCAAGGAAAAATGGACCACTCTTAATACCCTTTGCAACGAATATTATGAAAAAGGAGATACGGCAATTACGCGTAGGCATATTGTCGATAGCATGGAAAAGGAACTAAAAAAGATAGGTTCAAAGAAAGGACTTGCCCAAATTGAAGATATGTTAAATGAGCATTTCGATGGAATTATAAGTTTCCTAAGAAGTGAATGTCCTAATCTATCAGAAAGAGATATCACTTTGGCAAAACTTTATATTGCCGGATTATCTGTGAAGGCAATAAGTTATTTAATGCGAATAAAAACAGGAAACTTTTACGTTAGCAAGAGGCGACTTATAGACAGGATAGTGGCTTCAGAGTCTTCCAACAAAGATCTATTTTTAAATAAACTTAAATAAAATATTAATATTCAAGCAAATATTATGTTCTTACAATTATAAATACAAATCATTTCTAATCAATTGATTACAAAGTGTTAGAATCAATTTTCACTAACATATTCTAATTAATTGATTTTATTTTAATTACATATTATGGGTGTTAGATATGTTTTACACATAAAAATTGGTGATATCCCGACAAACTGCTAATTTTGTGAAATAAAAAAACATTTATTATGAAACACTCAAAAATCAAAATTTTAATGTTGGGACTGGCTTTTGCCATAACAACTATTCATCCCCACTCTTTGTTATATGCGGGGAATGAAACTCCACCGAGAACGATAACACTTCAGAAAACTGGCACAAGAACGAAGCCATACAAACCAAAGGCTCCTGACCGTCAGATTGTCACATGCGCCTACGACGGAGATGAATTGCATTTTTCCTTTGTCATCCCAGAGGGAAATGCTACATTGACCATGACTGATGAGAGGCAATATTCGGTAACATATGAGTTTGATACCACTCCGCTTGTAGTAGATGTTCCTGTCGGCAATTTGCCGGGAATAACTTATCTAGAGATAGAAACAGAATCTGGGAATAGTTACAGTGGAATTCTTGAGTAACATACTTATTACGAAAAAAATCTTTAAGTAGCTCCCGAAATTATTAGTATGGTAAATGAGAGATAATCTTAAGTAGCTTGAAAGCATAGCAATAGAGTTATCCTGCTTAACGTCAATGCAAATGAATAATATAAACGCAGTTATCCTATTATAACCTTTCAAGCTACTTAAGTTACATATATCTTTGCTTTTTTGGAGATTTTTATAATATACCAATGGCAAAAGTATCGAAAAAAGGAATCATAAAAAAAGGGACAAACATTAAATTAAGATTAAGATTTCCTAAACATAAGAAGACCTATAAGTAATTTTCTAAAATAAATATCATGAAAAAGAAACTATGTTTATTGGCATATTTAGTATTGGCACTTGCCTTTGTTTCGATGCCAAGTAGATTGATGGCAGAAACCGAAGAACCATCACCGAATTTTAAATCAAAAAATACATATAACGAATTACTAAATGTCGACAAATTGAACTTTCAGACATTTGAAGTATATTCAGAAGATGATGAAAGTTATTATGTTGAATTCTGGCTTCTCCCTGCAAAATATGCAGATGGATCTTATACCACTTTCTCAGTTTATCTTAACGGAGATTTTGCTGGTTATATATCACCCCAAAAGGGAAATTGGCAATCCGCACCAATCGACGATAATAGAACATTGTATTTTTTAAAAGGTAAAAATGTAATATCCATTGGCACTCTTGCACCCGAAATTCCGGCTGTCGAGACTCTTAAAGTTGCAAGAAATGAATACGATGCGTCAATTTCTTCTGAAAAGTATGATGATTTCTTATTAAACGCTGCCACTAATCCTTTCAAACATTATAAAGATAATAATAATGAATACCTAACAGAGGAGGTTAATGCGGATGGTTTATCTATATTAACTATTCCAAATGTTAAGTTAAAATAC
>CAZGGB010000188.1:0-3314 GCA_964525115.1 uncultured Sangeribacter sp.
AGAATTGTCATAGTTCATAAATAGCCATGTACGGACAATGAGATTGCAAAAGTATGGAAATAAAAATATCCCCGATAAAAAACGGGGATATTTATCTATTTTAGCTTCTTTAGAAATCAAACTTTTCCAAGGTCATTGTGGAGTATTTCTCAATCTCCGGGACGAGACGTTTGAAATGGTCAGAAGCCATATGAGCCTTTAGATACTCTTCTGATTCCCATGTCTCGAGAATCAGATATCGGTCATCATTAGTCGTCGATTTATAAAGGTCGTAGCTGATGCAACCCTTATCGCGAAGAGAGAATTCTACAAGCTCTGTTGCTTTCTCGACGAGTTTATCGCGATTATCACTCGTCTCAACAATCATTGATACATTAAGTCTTATCATTTTTTCTTTATAATTTTAAGGTTTTTATTTCCATTGTTATAACGCCCCACTACCATTTAGGGTTCAGCCACTCCCATCTGCGAACACTTACAAGTATTCGTTAAATTTACCATACCACCAATATCGAATCTTACTCCCTCAGTTTGGAATCGATTATAATTGTAACAGGACCATCGTTGACAAGACCTACCTTCATATCGGCTCCAAATTGTCCTGTCCTTACTTCCTTGCCCAGAATTTGGGATAGCCTCTGGCAATAAAGCTCATACATCGGAATTGCCAGCTCATGTCCGGCAGCATGTATATAGCTCGGCCTGTTTCCTTTCTTCGTTGATGCCATGAGCGTAAACTGACTGACTGCCAACACCTCGCCATCCACGTCAACCACCGACTTATTCATCACTCCATTCTCATCAGGAAAGATCCTCATGGCTGCCGTCTTTGCAGCGAGCCATTCCACATCAGCTGTCGTATCACCCTCAGCAACACCAACAAGCACCATCAGTCCCTTCCCAATCTCACTAAAAAGCTTCCCATCAATGGTCACTGATGCCTCAGTGACCCGCTGAATTACCAATCTCATAGTTTTATCAATGCATAATTATCAAAGAAACGCATCACATGACTCCAATATTGCCTGCTGACACCCGACACCTGATACCTGACACCTGATACCTGACACCTGATACCTGACACCTGACACCTAAAATTGGCCCAAAAATCCGTAATATTGGTAAGCAAAATCTACTCTCCAAATCAAACCTACACCAACCCGAACGCGTTCTATTTACAAAGAAAATACTTAAAAATTATGGAAAATATAGATCTCTCAGAAATAAAAACTCCGGCAGACATCCGAAAGATGAGTCTCCCGGAACTGAAACAACTCGCCTCTGAACTACGTGCCACCCTTATCGAAAAACTCTCAGTCCACGGTGGCCACGTCGGTCCTAACCTCGGTATGGTAGAGGCTGTCATAGCCCTCCACTACGTGTTTGATACTCCTGAAGACAAGATAGTCTTCGACGTATCCCACCAGACATATCCACACAAGATGCTTACAGGGCGTATGCAAGCTTTCACAGACCCTGCCCATTACGATGATGTGACTGGTTACACCAACCCAAGCGAAAGCCCCTACGACCTTTATTCACTCGGACATACGTCCTCTGCAGTAGCACTTGCAGCCGGAATCGCCAAAGCCCGTGACCTGAAAGGGGAAAAGGAGAATGTGGTTGCCGTAATCGGAGATGGTTCTCTCAGCGGTGGAGTGGCTTTCGAAGGTCTTGATTATGGCGCAACTCTCGGCTCCAACTTCATCGTAGTTGTCAACGACAACCAGATGAGTATTGCCGAAAACCATGGCGGCATATACGCTGACCTCCGACTTCTGCGAAACACCAACGGCGAAGGAGAGCCAAACCTATTCCGCTCCATGGGCTATGCTTACCGCTATGTGAAGTATGGCAACGACCTCAAGAGCCTTATCGAGATGTTCCAATCGGTAAAGGATATAAATTATCCTGTAGTGGTGCATATCAACACCATAAAGGGACTCGGTCTCAAACCGGCGGTAGAGGACAAAGAGGAATTCCACTATGCCGGACCGTTTGACCCGAAGACCGGTGCTCCTCGTTATGAAGGACCAAAAGATGCTCCCGAAAGCTACGATGAACTCTTCGCAAAGATGATGCTCGCGAAGATGAAGGAAAACGAAAAAGTCGTGACCATCACTGCCGGTACTCCGGGTGTGCTTGCCTTCGACAAGGCTCGCCGTCTTGAAGCCGGAAAGCAATTTATTGATGTCGGAATTGCAGAGCAAGCTGCAGTTGACGTGGCAAGCGGGCTTGCCAAAGGTGGAATGCGCCCGGTTGTAGGTTTCGTCAGCAGTTTCCTCCAGAGAGCCTACGACCAGTTTAGCCAGGATATCGCGCTCAACCGTCAGGCTGCGACCTTTGTAGTGTTCTATGGATCTATGTTCGGTATGAACGACGAGACACACCTTGGATTCTTCGATATTGCCCTCCTCTCCAACATCCCGAATCTTCTCTATCTTGCTCCTACATGTAAGGAAGAGTTTGAGGCAATGCTTGACTGGTCGATAAAACAAGACAAACTTGCTACCGTGATCCGCATACCGGGGGCTGATGCTGTCTCCAATAAGGAAATAAAGGTTCTTGATGACTATTCTAAACCGGAATATGACATTGTGCGTAAGGGAGAGAAAGTCGCTCTCATCGGTGCAGGAACAATGTTCGCCTACATGTCTCTGGCAGCTGATATGCTTGCAGAGCAAGGTATCAACGCCACACTGATCAACCCGCGTAATCTGTCAACTCTCGACACCAAGACCCTCGACTCGCTCAAGGATTACAGCGTAGTCATCACAGCTGAAGATGGCATCATCGACGGTGGTTATGGTCAGAAAGTAGCATCTTATCTCGGGGAGGCACCTGTAAAGGTAATCAACCTTGGTCTGCCCAAGAAATTCCTCAACCGCTACAACTACTCCGACCTGCAAAAGGAATGCGGCTTGACCCCCGACCAGATCGCACAAACAGCCAAAGACGCCCTTTAGTAACAAAGCATGCTCCGCATGCTCAACCGCAATACATAGCCGTCATCGCGTTACAGATAGTGTTCGTGATGACGGTTTTTGTATGTATCTTCAGCTACACCTGCACCCTCGGCCACAAATCCGAACTCCACATGTAGTGTGAAAGAAAATTTCACACTTTTACTTGGTGTTTTCCAAAAAATTATGTAATTTTGCGATGCAAAACCGATTTATACAATCGGTCAGGAAGATTACATCACCTTGGCAATTCGGCTGCGCAAGCAACGGAAAGTGATGGAACGGCTCTTCTTCCTTGATGCATTCCGGCATCTAAACCTAACATAGATTGCGTCCCGTTTGCAATATTTT
>CAZGGB010000189.1:0-3308 GCA_964525115.1 uncultured Sangeribacter sp.
TCAGGAGAGGAGATTAAGTAATGAGCGCCACTACATTAGCTAAGGAGTATAAAGAGAGAATTGCTCCCGAACTCACTAAGGAGTTCAACTACACTACACCGATGCAGGTGCCCCGTCTTGAGAAAATTGTAATCAACCAGGGTCTCGGTGCCGCTACTCAGGATAAGAAACTTATTGAGACTGCTCTCAATGAGATTACTGCTATCACTGGCCAGAAGGCTGTCCCCACTCTTTCTCGTAAGGATATTTCTAACTTCAAGCTCCGTAAGAAAATGCCTATCGGTGTGATGGTCACTCTTCGTCGTGAGAAGATGTATGAGTTCCTCGAGAGATTGATCCGTGTGGCTCTTCCACGTATCCGCGACTTCAAGGGTATCAACTCTAAGCTCGACGGCCGTGGCAACTACACTCTCGGCATCAACGAGCAGATCATCTTCCCTGAGATTAATATCGACAATGTGCCCAAACTTCAGGGTATGAACATCACCTTCGTCACTTCTGCTAAGACTGACGCTGAAGGTTTTGCTCTTCTCAAGAAATTTGGTCTCCCTTTCAAACACGAAAATAAATAAGAGATATGGCTAAAGAATCAATGAAAGCGCGCGAGGTAAAGCGCCAGAGAATGGTTGCCAAGTATGCCGAGAAGAAGGCTGCCCTCAAGAAGGCTGCTCTTGCTGATGCTGACGGCAATATCGATTATGAGGCACTTACCAAGCTTCAGAAGCTCCCAAAGAACGCTTCAAAAGTTCGTCTGCACAATCGTTGCATGATGACGGGTCGTCCTAAAGGCTTCATCCGCCAGTTCGGTATTTCTCGTATCCAGTTCCGCGAAATGGCTTCCGCTGGTCTCATCCCCGGAGTCAAGAAAGCAAGCTGGTAAATCCAATAACGTAAATTACTATCAGAGTCTGCTCCTAAGGGGCAGACTTTTTTTGTAAAGAATCCAGTTAAATGTTCCAATAAATCAGGTCGGAGACCTGATGATAATGTCAAAACCCCAGGCTTCAGCCTGGGGTATCCCTATCAAACGCACAGTAGCCTCGGAGAGGCACTTTATGGTAAAGTTCATATTGTCATTATAGTCGCAAAAATACTTAGCAGCTATGCTCTCAAAAAAATCAAATATATATAAATTCCTTTCTCTATTTTTGTTATTTTCCCCATCATATGTAGTGGCAAAAACTGCATCTGATGTCATCCCTATAGTAGCATGGTGGCTAACCCCAAACAAAAACTATCCTAAAATTCCCAAAATAAAAGATATCAAAGATTGTGGATTCAATACTATCCTATATTATGATGAAGGGAAACCTAATGCCGATTCTATATGCAAAGCTGCAGAAGAATCCGACCTCGATGTCATTCTCGGCTCCCATAAACTCAAATCCGGGAAAGCACAATCCTATATTAATAGCTTATCTGACAATAAAAATATAGTCGGTTGGTATCTCAAAGACGAGCCCCTTTTCAAAGACCTTCCTGCCCTCAAGATCGAATACGACAACTTGATCAAATATGCCCAGAACAAACCCATTTACATTAATCTCATTGGATGCCGCTCTGACAAATATACCGGTCCATGCGAAACGATAGGGGAGTACTTAGATACCATCGAGTCCCTCTTTCATCCTAATATCTGGTCGTTTGATTATTATCCCATTTCAGTTGAAGACGGAAAAATCAAAGTTCAATACGATCAGTTCTTTAAAAGCCTCAAGGCTTTCCGCGACAAATCCCTACAGACTGGCAGACCATTCTGGTCTTTCTGCGAGACTGTTGAATATAAGCGTCCAGAAATTGATCGTCCTGCCGCCACTATTCCTTTTCTGCGTTTTGAAGCCTTCTCAGCCCTCGCTTTCGGAGCCAAAGGCATTGTCTATTGGTCGTATGAACTTACGAAATCCAAGAAAGGAGACTTTATTTCCGCACTCATAGACTCCACCGGAATGAAATCCCCGGCATGGTATCATGCCCAGCAAGTCAATAGAGAAATATCAGCCTTCAGCGAAATATTCTCCCACGCCAACATCAACAGAATCTACATCCCCAATAAAGGACTCTTATCCAAGCAACTCAAAACCGAATTCAGCAAACCCATAGATTCCTTAATCGACGTAAATACTGACGGAAAAGGTCTGTTGATCTCCGATTTCACTTCGAATGGCATCAACTACCTGCTAATCCTAAACCTCGATGTAGAAAACCCTCAAACCCTCCAAGCCCAATTAGACCCTAAATATCAATACCATCAACTCGACTACAAATCCCTGAACGCCATCCGCAAAAACAAACTCCCCCGCCCCCCCTACAAAAAAACTCTCTCCCCCGGCTCCTACACCATCCTCTCCTACACCCCCATCCGGCCCCAAAATTAGCCATACACCCACCCACGCATACTTCGGCATCCTCGGGCGTGCGCACGCGGACATCAGCTGAGCCTCGCTTCGCTGGCTATCGCGGATTCCCGACAACTATAACTTTCAACTAAATTTGAGAAGAACCCTTTTTTATGGTTCTTCTTCAATTTAGTTGAAAGTATTATCTTAAGTCTGATGGAACTGGGAGATTAGGCTCGGATCTCTCTACAAGTCGCAGAACGAGCAGATTTTCACAGAATTAATTCACATTTTTTAGGCGAAATTTTAGGGTTAGAGGGTTGAAAGGTTATGGGGTTAAAGGGTTAGCTCTTGAATGAGGGACTTGGATCTTGTCTATGGAGTATTTGGGCTCAGATCTTTTCAAGCACAGAAGTGTACTGACAGGACACAGAAGTACCTTCTTTTCAACTAAATTTGAGAAGAGCCCTTTTTATCAAAATAAGGGGTATTTATATCTTTGTCATTATATCTTTGCAGAAAATTTTAATCTTAAAGTAAATGATCTAATGACTATGGTATCAATTAAAGTAAAATTTCATCCGTCCCAGACAGCCCACCAAGAAGGGACAATCTTCTATCAGATCCTTCATGATAGAAAGCAACGCCAGTACGTGACCAACTACCACATCTTTTCCTCCGAATGGAATGAAAAAAAATCAGTCCTCATTACTAATGCTTAGGCTATAATGTTTCAACATCTGGCCCAAGCCTTTTTTTTCTTTTTCTCAAAATCCAATTTGGTTCTCTTTGAAATCTTAAATAAAGTTAATTTATCTTAAATAGATACTTATCTAACTATTCTACAACAAGTGACATTTGCATAATCCACACTTTTTTACTAATTTTGCACCGTCTTTCGCGGATTGCGCTCCGGCGTGGTCCGTCGTCTGACGCTGAGAGTATTAAATATTGTTCGGTATATCTGAATCA
>CAZGGB010000190.1:0-3308 GCA_964525115.1 uncultured Sangeribacter sp.
TCTATGAGAAGTTCGGCAAGGTAGGAGCCATCCTGGCCCGTAATACCGGTGATTAATGCTGTTTTCATATATAGTATTATTTTTATTTTTTAAGTAGTAAGCACACTCCGTGTGCGTCATTAAGCGTCCTAAACTATCCTTTAAATACGAATTGATGATAAGGGAAAGGATATAATGGAGGTAAAGTTCCCATCGGTTTCACTTCTCTCTGAAAACGCCGACAACACCGACAACAGAAATTGTTGACAAATCCTCTGACATCTGGATTCTGGAAACTCTCTCTTTAGGGGATAGGAGGCATTCATATACTTAATATAAAGAAGTTATATTTCGCCTCAAAAAGCTGGATAAGCTTCTAATTTCGGTGATATTGGGGAATCGCCGCATGAATTGTTTTTTTTCGATCAGGCTACGCTCGTAGTAGATATGGTCACCATCGGAATTGTAGTATTGCGAATCAATGTCCACATCCTTACCATAAAACGCGATTTCCCCTATCAGGGTTATGATAAGGGAAAAGGATATAATGATTATCAGGAATATGATTAAGAAGTTGGGCATTTATAAAATAATATAAATAAGTTACATAATATCAACTAATCTGTGGTTGAACGGTTATATTATTTAGATAAGATTAAAATTATTTATCATATCTATGGCTGCTCCTATAGCGGCATCCATGTTGTAATATTCCCAATCCGCAAATCTGCCTGTCATATAGAAATCATCCTTTGCCAATTCTTTTTTCAAAGAAGATATATGCTCTTTTGTTGCTTGTCCTTGAATTGGATATGTATACTTATTATATTTATGCGTAATATATTTCTTAACAAGTGGAGTCTTTTCTATTTGTTTTACTATATCTTCTTTTGAGAAATAATCAGTAAACTCAATAGTCCCGGTCATTTTTCCCTCTGCATTATTGGTTGGTGAGAAATTTCCTGTACAAATGATTCTGTGAGCCTCAATATTCTTATCGGGTAGATATATCCAACTATAAGGATTGGGTTCTATCTCACAGAAAACAGAAGTTGTCCCATGGTACTCTAAGTCAGATATCCAATCGGAATTTTTGATATGTCCATATAATAATTGTGGAAGTTGTTTAATATTTCCACAAAAAACTACTTTATCAAATAGATCTGAATCTATTTCCCATAATTCTCCTATTTTCTTAATGTTCTTAATCGTAGAATTATAATGAATATTAAGATTTTCGGAGAGTCTATCGGCTATCAACTGAGATCCTCCCTTGATTTCATACCAGAATGTGCTATGTACAAATTTCTTTTCTTCGATTCTTCTTACATTATTATAAATTATTTCTTCTCGAGAGGGCATTGGCAATTTACCTTCAAGCCAAGAAAGCGGAACTTGCGACAGATCTCTTCTCCATACTTTTTCATTATATGGCTTAAAATATAATTCATATAGAGTTTTACCAAATCTATCCTTTAAAAAATCTTGAAAATTAGAAATCTCATAATCGTGAATAATAGGATTAGTCATATCCTTTAAGAATGGTATAAAGCTGTGATCATTTAAAAGATATGCATGGTTTTCTATGGGATAAGGTATTTTCTGTCCATTGGGCATAAACACGACTGAATTGCGTGTGGCCTTTGTAAATTCTGATTCCCTGTCGAAAAAGCTCCAGAACCACTCAAGTACTTCTGTTCTCTTTGTATTGAAAACATGGCCTCCGCAAGTATGGAAGAGGGAGTCCTCAATTAATTCACATTTAATGAGTCCCCCTGGTTTATCTTCTCTTTCAAAGACTATAACTTCATAATTTTCACGTAGTAGATTAGCAACAGTCAAGCCGCTTATGCCACCTCCAATAATAGCAACTCTTTTCATCACGATTAGTATTTTTTTAGGATTTCTTTTAGTTCTTTCGCCCGCTGTGAAGTCGTGTGTTTGAGAAGATAACTGGAATAAAAATCCAAATCAGGAGCTTGAGTCAAGGCCTTGTCCATCTGTTGACAGAACATCTCGTAGCTTTCAACTGATTCATTAAATAGATTGAATTCATAATAATCAGTATCAGGATTTTTCTCATACCGAAGAATCATATTACAGCCTCCAGTCAAACCTTCCATAAAACGAGGAGTTACAGGATGAAAACCATTAGTATCTTTTTCTCCATCTATTCCTGGTGTGGAGTAAAGAAACACTTTTGAGTCTGATAAAAGATTGAGATAATCTTTTCTGTTATCAGCGATACAAATAACTTCTCCTTGATATTCAAATAAAAAAGAATCATTTATGATTTTCCTTGTAACCAATTTAAAGTTAGGATGATCTTCAGAGTATTTAGATATCCATTTATTCCATAAATCAGAAATTCTTCCTGCTAAAACTAAATCATATTTTTTCTCATAAAAAGATTTCTGATTTACGATTGCGTCATCATCAGGAATGGAAAGTGCTAGATGATGTAATTTTAAAGGAACTTTTTTCCTAATCAAATACTCATAGACTTCTCGTGAAGAAATCAATACAATGAAAGCATTTTTATAAGCATTTGTAAAATCATTAATTTGATTTTCAGTCAACCAAAAATCTATTATATAGGGAATGTGGTCTTGATTTGCTTTTAAAAAAGGACGCTTCATTCTCTCGTATGGTAGCATGTCAAATACTAAAGATTTTCTTCTATGTGATGGAAAGATCTCTGTTAGTAAAAATTTATTTTTTGAAGGATAAACAATTGGTATTTCCAACTCTTTTGAAAAGATATCTTCCCATTTGTAAACTATTTGCCAAAATTTTTCATTTTGAAATGATCTTCGGCTTTTAATATCTGTTAATTGCATTTTGATTTATTTTCTATTGTAAGCCCATAAACGTATAGGTCGTTTTGAGCAGTTTCTCAAACTTTAAAAATTTAGCTTAAATTTAGAGATAATTAACTACCATGAATGAATTCTGGAAATATGTCAGTGTGCTGCATCACCATATTATGGTAAAATCTTTCAAGAATTTCACTCTTGAGATACCACTTAAAAGGTATATTGGCAAAATATTATGTAAGATTTCAAATCAAATATCGTAGATCCGAGATCGTCTTAGGCAAACTCTGGCGTTCCTTGAGAAATTAAAGAAGCCTAACTTTTCCTGAGAGGAAGTGTCTCAAAAGACGTACAGGTCAAGGGAAACTGCCTTTTGGGCTGTTTATCAAAATTTTTATTAAAACTTGTGCTAAGATTTACAGATTATTGTGGATGATTCCAGGGAGCACTGAGTCTAATGTAAGCGTCCAAGCGCATGTGCGCATGGGCATAAGTAGCTGGATTAGAACTTTA
>CAZGGB010000191.1:0-3230 GCA_964525115.1 uncultured Sangeribacter sp.
ACACTGATTACAGATTGGAAGGTGTACACACAGACAAGTCTTTCGATAGCCAGACTCCTATTGAAAAGCTTAATGAACTTCCCGCTCAGAAATGGGAGAAAGGTACTGCAGTTCTCAAAGGAAAGATTCTGAATTATCAAACTGATGGGGAACAAACTTCAGTGGAAGTTTATCCTCGTTCTGCTCTTGGTCGACTGATAGATAAAAACATTGGGGTTGCCCCGGTCAATTCCGATGGATCTTTTGAAGTGGAAATGCCACTTTTTCAATCATATCAACCATGCTTTTTCACAGCGCCGGGGTTTTATGGACTGATATATCTTTCGCCTGACAAAGAATCGTATGTGACTATTGATCAAGCTCAACGCTGGTCAAATGGTCACAGGGGCAAAGATGGAAGCGTTGTCTTCACAGGAGCAAACGAAGAGCTGAACAACCAGCTCGCCCTGAATATCGGGCATGACATGGTGTGGGACTCATTTTTAAACAACGTGTCAAGAGATAAAACATATACTTCTGCGTCAGAATATAAAGCAGACGTGTTGCGTCAGGAATCAGGCCGTAAAGAAAAGATCAAAAAGCTTCCATTCTCTCCAATGATGAAGCATTTGATGAATGTGGAGATAGACAATGACATGGCTTTAGCACTCGCTGACAGTTATAGATTACGACAATGCAATGATTTTGACTCTACATATTATGATTTTTATAAAGATTTTGATTTTGACAATCTTGAGTTAATGTGGGCTTCCGACTTTGATTCTTTTATCACCTTCGCATATAGACCCTATACCAATCTAACAGTTGATCGTGTTTCACCTGAATATTATTCTTACTTGATAGAGAATCATATCGTGGCCGATAAAGATGCGGATTTGGCAAGGGCGCTTATGACCAATAACCTTGATCGTGTCCCAAAAGAAATTGTGGATGAGTACGCCCAAACAGTCGCAAGAAGAGTCATGCATTATTGTGATTCACTCAGTCTTGGGGGTTCGGACAAAGCCAATGCCGAAATACTGATGAATAGACTCAATAGTGGAGAATATGAAAAGTATGACGATGTGCAATCCCACTATTTAAGTTGGATCTTTAATATAAAAGAATTGTCGCTTCAAGATGCCTTAGACCTGCCTTTTGAGAATGATTTGATAGATGGGATCAACAGTTTTTATACCGATAATAAGCCGACAATTTCTGAATTCAACGCAAAATATGAAGATTTCTACAATGAATGGAAGTTTGAAAAAGATATTGACAAAGCGATTAACAACTTTTCAAACAGGTATGGAAAAGAATCTTCGCTTATGAATCAATTTCTTGCCATTCATGCATACATGAACTATCTTGAGCAACGTAATACACTTTCTGAAAATAAGATTGCCAATAGTCGCAAGCGTCTACCTGACATGTTTTTCGAATATTTGATGACACAGAACGATGAAATGGCAAAAGTATTGGTACGCGCCAAATCAAATATTCTGGAAATGAATCCGCAAAACTCAGGAGAAGAGGTGCTTAAGGAGATTGCTGAGAAATACAAAGGAAAAGTAATATATATTGACATTTGGGCCACATGGTGTTCTCCCTGTCTCAGCGCAATTTCAGAACTCGAACCGGAAAAGAAAAACTATTCAGATAGTGTTACTTTTGTATATCTTGCCGACGAAACTTCCCCTCAGAATACATGGGAAGAGAAAACAAAGTCGATAGAAGGCGACCATATACGGCTTTCTCAGATTCAAATGCAGGATATAATGAGTAGGTTTGCCTTCAGTGGCTATCCATCTTATATAGTGATAGGCAAAGACGGATCAATTGCCCACTCAGGATTTCTCCACGGACTTGACAATATTAAGAAACTTCTCGACGAAGAAATTGCCAAGTAACAGAATTTTATCATAAATTTTATCAACTACTTATGAAAAAGTTTATTATCATTTTGGCTATCTGTATTGTCGGATGCATGGCATCGTTCGGACAGACAGAAAACATCAATGTTATTAAACAGATCGACGCATCGGCGGAAGATTATATTACTCTGTTGAACAGCAATGGCTATGAAGCCTTCTCCTTTGATATTTCCTCTCTCTTGGATGGGCAATACTATTTGTCATTCAAAATCAAGGAATATAAGGATGGGAATGAGGTATGTGGTGACCGTCTCAGAGGATACAGCAACTTTCGTAACATGGTGCTTGTGAGTGAATTTCCGGAGGACGAGCAAAACAATATTACCCCGGAGGAAATGGATGATCCGGAAAGAGGTATATTCAAAATGGCAAAAAGATTAATGATAGGCTTTACTCCGGCTGTTAATGACACAATCAGACCAATAGTCATCGATATAGAAAATATGGGCACTCTAAATCGTCAACTGCCTTTACAACCTCAATATCAGAATAATGATAGTGTCAACGGTAAAAAAATATATTCGTATTACGCAAAGCCTTTTATGACAAGCGAATTTATTATAGGACAATTTATACCGCTTGTGTTGTTAGGCTCCGTGTGGTATGATAAGGATTTTGGAATCCATAGATTTTGCGGAGAGAATGAAATATCTCCCGATATGTCTTCTGAAATACTGAAATATATTCCGCATTATTACATCATTGGAATCGAAGTTAATCCAATGAAATGATAGCGCAACGTAATCTCAGTTTTGAATAAATTTTCAAAACTAAGTGACAACCGGCTTCTGAGTATAGCCGGGCAAGTCATCGAAACAGGCAAGTTTCCATCTCAGGCCCGAATCCGATAAAGACTCGTTTCCAGAGACCGGCATTGACGCGAAAGACATTGAAGAGCAGCCGAAGGCAAACCTCGATATCTTTGGCGTTGATGCCGTCACTGTGTGACCGTAGTCTTTATGGATTTCGGGTATTTCAGCAGCAAGTGCCAACCTGCTTCTGTAAATAGCCAGGCAAGTCTTCGTTTCAGGCAATTTTCCGTCTTAGGCTGGTATCCGACTCAGACTCGATTTCAAAAACCGGCATTTCCGCGAATGACCTTGACGAGCAGCCGATGGCAATCATGAAGGTCATTGGCGAGTCAGCCCACAATCAGCTTAGGCGGAATAATTTTCATAAATATCGTCTGAGAATGCTCGGTGTTTTGACACGGAGAGAATTAAATAGCATTGTCTTTTTCATAAGATATATCTCACTATAATTCTAAGAGCCCATCTCATAAAAATTTGAGAGCCCCTGGGGCGGATTTGGGCGAGT
>CAZGGB010000192.1:0-3222 GCA_964525115.1 uncultured Sangeribacter sp.
TCGGCTCTGACAGCGGTCTGACTCTCGTAGACATAGCTACGGGGGCTTGCAAGGTCTACAAAGCAGATGAACTTGACCCGCAAAGCCTTAGCGACCGCTTTGTATATCCGGTGACCAAGGATTCCGAAGGGGGCATATGGGTAGGCACATACTATCGTGGCGTGAACTATGTCAGCGCTGGCTCACAACGATTCAGAAGCTGGAGACATTCAAGATTTACGAACTCTCCAAGCGGAAATGTCGCAGTCTCTCTGTGTGAAGACACAAAGGGAAACATCTGGATCGGAACAGCTGATGGAGGCCTATCACGTTATAATCCTGACACAGACATATTCACAGGCTATCACCTGACCAATTCTAACGATCCTGAAAACGTCAGCGCATTATGTGCAGATGCTGAACGAATATGGGTGGGGACATATTCAAGAGGGGCCGGTATACTTGATATAGCAACAGGAAGATGGACACCTGTAGATATAGAAAATGGGGGCATCAACTACAGTTGCTACGCTATCTGCAAAGACAGAAAAGGAAATATCTGGATGGGAGCTACAGAAACTCTTGCAAGATATGATTCAGAGAAAAAAATATTCAAACCAATCAAGCGGCTTAGCGCTTGGATTACTGGAATTGTGGAAGATCATTCCGGTTTGCTATGGATAGCCACTCCGGGCGGTGGGTTGCACCGATATGATCCATCTAAGGATCAATGGAAGTCTTATCAAGCTTCAAAAAAGGACGGAAGCCTTCCCAACAATCATGTGCACAGCATGACTGTGGATGGCGGTGGCAACCTTTATATAGCCACACCTGATGGAATCTGTGTATATGATCCATTATCAGATTCATTTTCCATGGTCAATGGAGGGATTGAAAATATTTCTCCACAATCTGTGTGCAAGATAGGCTCGGAATTTTGGATAGCAACAAGCAATGGGCTTCTTAACCTCAAAGATGGCAACTGCAGACTTTATGGGATAGCAGATGGCTTGAGCGACAGCCAGTTTCTTCCGGGTGCATTACTGACAGCTTCAGATGGCAGAATATATTTGGGCACTGTCAACGGACTATCAAGGGTTGATCCTATGCGTATGTTTGGGAAAACAGATCCACCAATAATGAAGTTTACTGGTCTGGACATTCTTAATAATGAGGTAGCAGTGGGATCAGGACCTCTCAAAACCTCACTCAACGATACTGATTGCCTGGAGCTAAACTATACAGAAAATACATTCAGCATATACTTCGCAGCCCTATCTTACGCCCGACCCGAAGCAAATGCCTACAAGTATAGACTTGAGGGATTCGATAAGACATGGCTTGATTCGGGAAAGGAAAACCGAGCTTCATATTCCAACCTGCCTCCAGGTTCATATACACTCCGAGTAAAAGCGGCTAATAGCGACGGAGTTTGGAATGATGAGGGTATTTCACTACGTATCGTAGTTCATCCGGCATGGTATGCTTCGGTTTTTATGAAGATTCTCTATTGGGCCATCGGTGCATTGTTGATTTTATGGCTTGTGTGGCTTGTAGTGAAACGTATGCAAAAGGCACACATACGTGAGCTTGATCGGATTTCCAGCAATAAAGAAAAGGAGATGTTCCGCTCTAAACTGAACTTCTTCACTATCGTTGCGCATGAGATCCGCACCCCAGTATCGCTTATCATTGGGCCTCTTGAAAAGATACTTGATTCCTCTGAGAAGTTTAGTAGTCCTGTAAAGGAAGATTTGAAAGTGATCGACCGCAATTCGCGGCGTCTGCTATCTCTCGTCAATCAACTTCTTGATTTCAAAAAGGTTGAAGACAATGCTCTTCCAATGGGATTCCGTCATGAACGAGTGGTTCCTATTGTAGAAAGTATAGCCGAACGTTTCCGCCCCTCGCTGGAACACAAGGGGATAACCCTAAAAGTGGAGTGTCCAGACCCGGAACTTGTAGCTGATATTGATCCGGAAGCGATCACAAAACTGGTGAGCAATCTAATCAATAATGCACGTAAGTTTACCAAAGACTTAATTGAGGTGGAATGCTGTCCACTTCCTGATGGCACACGATTTATGATCAGTGTGGCAGACAATGGGATAGGAATTGAAAAGGAAAACCGCGACAAGATCTTCAAGCCTTTCTTTCAGGTGCTCGATAATATTAATGAGTCGAAAGGTGGCACCGGCCTCGGACTTTCAATAGTGAAAAGTGTGGCTGATGCACATGGAGGCACAATTGAGCTTGATAGTACCCCTGGAAAGGGATCTCGCTTTATGGCGATATTGCCACTCTGCCAGAAAAGCGTGATGCCTACAGAAAGGATTGAAGATGAACTGGATAATGAAGAAAAATTTGTCATGGCCCAGTCTGATCCTGCACCTGAGGGAAAACCTATTCTACTTGTAGTGGATGACAATGAGGAAATGTTGAGATTCGTGGCTTCACATTTTGAATCTAATTATAAAGTGCTGACCGCAATTAATGGTAAGGAAGCTCTTGACTTAATGGCACGCAACACAGTTAGCCTCATCATATGCGACTGGATGATGCCGGTGATGGATGGCGTAGAGTTCCTGAAAGCCATAAGGGAGAATGAAAACTACAGTCATATCCCATTCGTGATGCTGACAGCGAAGACTGACAATACATCTAAAATTGAAACAATGCGGTGTGGAGCGGATGCCTATGTTGAGAAACCATTCTCAATAAGTTACCTTGATGCACGCATAGAGAATCTGCTTGAGATGCGTCGCCGATTGAGGGAAAAATACTCTAATTCTCCATTCGAGCCTATCACTACACTTGCTTCCACACAAGTAGACAATGAATTACTCGCACGAATGCAGGAACTTATAGATGAGAATTTGGCTAATCCAGAACTTAATGTTGATTTCCTTGCGGAGCGCCTCGGCATCAGCCGCAGCGGTCTCTACGACAAGATCCGCAGCTTAGCCGATGTCACTCCACACGAGCTCATCCAGCTTTCACGACTGAAGAAAGCAGCCGAATACCTCGCCGAAGGGAAATACCGTGTACAGGAAGTAAGCTATATGGTTGGTATCAGCAACAGCAGCTACTTCTCCCGCCTCTTCCAAAAGCAATTTGGAGTTCGCCCCTCCGAATTCAAATCCTGACAAAATAAATTATGCCCAAAATGGGACAAATTCAATTATCTCAAAAAAAATGTAAAGTTTACTTGTCTATTTGGAAAATATTATTTACCTTTGCGGG
>CAZGGB010000193.1:0-3145 GCA_964525115.1 uncultured Sangeribacter sp.
CTCAAGCAATGACCGTTGGTCATACTTCATTACTGGTGTCGGAAGCAAAGCATTTATCAAATATTGGGAATATCATTTTGGAGAATAGATACTCATCATTTCCATAGTATCCAAAATAAATTTTTAGTTTAGCAGCTTTTTCTTAGACGAAGAATATTTATTATTATCGTTGCTCCTTGCCAGATAATTATAATTGGCAATAAAATTACGCCCAAAACCACGGCTATTAAGGCCAGTCTTCGGGGACATACATTCATTGCAGATTCCGCCCCCACATGAGGTGCATATTGCAAGCGCACTTCTATCAGGATGATTGTAGCAATTCATAAATTAAATTATTCAGTGTAACCTATATAACGATTATTTCTCGCAAAGTTAACTCTTTTTTCCCAATTCATCAACTAATTAGAAACATCTTTTTTCATAAGATAGCATTTGGTATTTGAACTCTGATCGTCCATTAACTGTCAATGTTGATTTGACGGATGGCTGCCATAAAAGCTTGGCGAGGTTAGTAGAGTGGGATAATAAAGGAACAGCACAAAATTAATGCCTCAAAATTTCAACATATTAAAAACTGCTCGTAATAAAATTAATACTTGCTATTATGCACTATTTTTTGTAATTTTGTCAGAGAATCATCATCAAATACTCTATGACTAAGAACAGAAAGAATCCTTTTGAAGAAAAATCATCCTTCATGAGAGAAAATCCAAGGTCTACCGAGAAAATGTCGTTTGAAGAATTGACAGAAGAATTGCGTGCCATGGAAAAGTCTCTTGGCAAGGAGCGTTTCAACAGTCTGATGGAAGAAGCAATCCTGAGTCTTGAGGATTCAGATGGAATTGAGGATGAACTCTATGATGAAGATGATGAATATGATTTCGATTTAGTGACCCAAATCGAGTGGAGTCAGACTCATCCAGCAAAACTCGTTTGTGGTTCAGATGCTTATTATGCGGACCTGGCAAACGATCTTTGCGACTTGATACTCGATTTCAAAATAATGGTAAGCGAACCTGAGAAACTTGCAAGAGAACTCGGACGCGTGTTGGCAGCATATCTTGAGGATATTGTCAGTGACACCCGGATTTTCAGCAGTATGCGAGAAGTCTGCGTGCAACGATACGGATATAGGCTACCTTTCTATGACTGCGAACATGAGGACTATTTGCCTGACCATATAAATGTAGAAGACATACGTTTCCTCATCTGGAAATCAGTATGCCAACTTGGCAAGGATGAAGGCAAAACGTATTCTCCCCTTGCAACAGGCTGGAATATACTTGCGGAGAAGATTTTTGATGAGCTTAATTCCCGATATGAGGACGCACCGGAAGCCCAACGTGTCTACGACTGGTTACGTCGGGCTTTCCGTAAGGAAGATTATATAGAGATAAGGGAAATCACATCTTGGCTCGTTTTCCGCAATCCTCTCAGCTATAAACCAGGCTTATTACAATCTTTTATCGAAGGGATGGAACAAGCATCTTTAGATGAGGAATTTGATATAGATACCATTGAACGTTTGACCTACGGATTCTTCGCATCTGAGTCATGGCAACGCTCAATGAGTCCTATGGGATGCCCATCCAGGACATTAACGGCTGCCATGGCGGCTGAATTCGGATATGACTCCCTTGCCAAGGATATTGAAAGAATCCAGGTGCTACCCAAGCAAATATATGCAGTCAGCCAGGACAAGAAAAGCCGTAAGGTTTTCTTTGAAACCTCAGATCATGAGACTCTGGAAGTGGAACGAGAATCTTTTGCAAAAGGGTTCAGAGCTGATATAATTCAATTTGCCTTCTGCAATCTTGTAAAATATAAAGGAAAATATCATCTTAACGGTGTACTGGCAGGCGATCCATCATTAAAATCTAAATGGGAAAGTCAGCATTCTTTCCTTTCGTTTGAGCAACAAGCCAGCTATGCTCACCAATGGATCGACATCCTTGAGGGTAAGCAAGTAGTATGTGTCAGCAACTTGACCTCTCTACTAAAAAAATTAAATTTACCTCCAAGACCAATCGAACTGGACGCAGATGCCAAAAACTTCATCGTTCTTCTTAGCACGGAGTTGGGTATCGCGATATTGCCTGAGAAGGGATATGCATTTGATTTGCCCGGTAACAGGTTCTTCAGAAAGCGGGCTGCTGCCAAAGATTCATTCGCGGAAATTATCTTCCACAATGCCATTCCTCACGATGTGGCTTTATATATTCAAGACAATCATTTGCTCCCGGAAGCTTGCATTGGGGCTTCTCAAGGAAAAGAGACAGGTCGCCAGATCGTGCAAGAATACATGGCATTCTGGATCGGATTCTACTGCGACCTCCCGGCCTATGGAGATGCCCCAAGTCAAACTTCCTCAAACGAGACCATTCGGTCATAGTTCCTAACTTCTTTGGAGAAGGGGAAAATCTCGGGGCCTGGCAACTTGGCTGGCAGCCAGAAAATCGTAGAGAAACAAAATCTTCAGTCTCTAAGAAAATCTTCCACACATACGTTGAAATATGCCATTATAATATGATTTTTTATTATGTGGAGGACGGTAATTTCTATGGCATTCATGCTGAGAATTGTCCTATTCCTGTTTTTAAATTCAAGAAAGAAGCTGACCGATATCCTATTTATCAAATCGAAGGTCAAGACACACATGATTACCGAGACGGAGAATTACTATATATGATTCCATGCGATGCAAGCGTATGGGATACCGTCAAAATTGATGGCAAGTCTCTTGAAGAAGTCCTGCAAAACTCGTATATCGTCAATATCAGTTAGGGAAAATCAATCGGACAAACAATGATAATTTATTTGTCCGATTGATTAGCTTTTATTTAGGTGCGATGTGGGGTATCAGTATTCTTCCTCGTTGAAGAAAATAATACTAATTGATTGTCAATATTTTATAACAATAAGTCCTATTTATATACAAATTTATATACAAACATTTTTTGCCATTACAGACCATAAAAGGCAAAACAGTAATATTCCTATACAAACAAACCATGGTTACCTGTACCTATTTCTTCGTATAGAAAGTTGTCGGAATTTTATGGAAAGTTCACGGAATGATTGGCATTCTTTGTTTAGAGGTATGAAATCTATCCCAACTTAATTCTTTTCACTACAGTTTTAT
>CAZGGB010000194.1:0-3090 GCA_964525115.1 uncultured Sangeribacter sp.
GAATATTCCTTACGCAGACGCATAGCCTCTTCCGGATGCGTGCGTAATTCATCCGGCAGTCCCTTCAATATGAACCGCCTCCCCTCCCTAACCGTCAGCCAAAGCACATTGCGTGTGCCTCGCTTATACAGCTCCAAGCTCCCCCCTGCAACCGCCCCCTCAGCAGGCCCCCCAATCGAATTCGGTATCATATCATCAGATCATTCTCAAGTTTCCGACCGCAAAAATAATACTTTTAAAAGAAATTTAAAAATAATTCCTTGATCTGAGAATATATTCCTCTGCGACCTTGCGTGAGATAAAACCGAGTCGCGAAGCTTCGCAAAACGTAAAACGTACAACGTTAATCCTTTGCGTCTTTACGTGAGATAATAACGAACTCGCAAAACTTAAGTTCGTCATAAAAAAAGATGAGCACTATCAGTAATGATAATGCTCAAATTATTTGCTTGAATTCTCAGAGGTTTAAGTGGCTTTTTATGCCTCAAGTGCTTGCGCCAAATCGGCTATGATATCGTCGATATACTCAGTACCTATACTAAGGCGAACTGTCGAAGGTGTGATGTGTTGTCGCTCCAGCTCCTCCGGCTCGAGCTGGGAATGAGTTGTCGTATATGGATGGATCACAAGAGATTTCACATCCGCTACATTTGCAAGAAGCGAGAATATTTTCAGAGAGTCGATAAACTTCCAAGCCTCCTTTTCCCCTCCTTTTATCTCAAACGTAAAGATCGATCCGGCTCCATTGGGATACAATTTTTTATAAAGATCATGGTCCTTATGGTCCGGAAGCGACGGATGGTTGACCTTCGCCACTTTTGGATGATTTGCCAAAAATTCCACCACCTTGAGAGCATTCTCCACATGGCGCTCTACGCGGAGTGAAAGAGTCTCGACACCTTGTAGAATAATGAATGCATTGAATGGAGAAATCGTAGCTCCTGTATCGCGGAGGATGACCGCGCGTATACGGGTGACAAATGCCGCTTGCCCGGCTACTTCTGCAAACACTGCCCCGTGGTAGCTCGGATCAGGCTTTGCCAATGTAGGGAATTTTTCAGGATGCTCACCCCATGGAAAACTTCCGCCGTCTACTATGATGCCTCCAAGCGATGTGCCGTGTCCTCCAAGAAACTTTGTAGCTGAATGCACCACCACATCTGCGCCCTGTTCTATCGGTCGGGCAAGAAACGGAGTGCCAAACGTATTGTCTACTATCAAAGGAATATCATGGCGATGCGTTATTTCAGCCAAAGCTCGTAGATCTGTCACATCGCAGTTCGGATTGCCAAATGTCTCAACAAAGAGAAGCTTCGTATTGGGGCGAATCGCTTTCTCTACAGCTTCAAAGTCGCTGACATCCACGAAGGTGTGCTCCACTCCCTGAGTCGAAAGGGTATGGCTGATCAGATTGGTCGAGCCTCCGTACAGATTATCTGCAGCCACTATATGATCTCCATTTTGAGCTATATTCTGAAGAGCATATGTGATTGCTGCTGCTCCGCTGGCTACTGCCAAACCGGCAACTCCTCCTTCAAGAGCTGCCACACGCTCTTCAAGCACGCTCTGTGTCGAATTGGTTAGGCGTCCGTAAATGTTGCCGGCATCCCGAAGGCCAAATCGGTCGGCTGCATGCTGAGAATTGTTGAAAACGTATGATGTCGTCTGATAAATTGGCACTGCCCGTGAGCCTGTGGTCGGATCTGCTTGTTCTTGTCCTACGTGAAGCTGAAGTGTCTCGAAATGTAAATTTTTGTTTGCCATATTCTTTAGTTTTTTTAATTTTATGCTTGCAAAATTAGTATGTTTGAAAATATCTTCCAATAATATTGCATAATTTAGAAAATATCACTACTTTTGCATCCTTAAATGGAACAATAATATTGCAATTACTTTGTAAAAATGCAAATTGCAGAATTTTTATCTTATCACATGATCGACCAAACAGACCTCAAAATATTGGAAGAACTCCAGAAAAACGGCAGACTCACCAATAAGGAGCTTGCTTCAGCCATTCATCTATCGGCTACTCCAACATTTGAACGCGTAAAGCGATTGGAACGCGAAGGCTATATTCGCAAGTATGTGGCAGTTTTGGATGCCGACAAACTGGATTGCGGATTCATTGCATTCTGCTACTTAAAGATGAAGCAACACTCTTTCGAAAATGCAAACCGCATTATGGAAGCTGTGCAAAACATCCCCGAAATTGCGGAATGCTATAATATTTCCGGTGATTATGACTTTCTCCTGAAAATTTACACAAGCGACATGAAAGCCTATCAGAAATTTCTTCTACGCATCCTTGGAGAAATCGACTGTATTGGTTCTCTCAATAGCTCATTCGTTCTTGGCGAAGTCAAGAATTCTTATCAACTTCCATCTCCATATCATTGATCTTTAGTAAAATTTAGCTATGTTCCCGCGCCGCGCTCAGCTTCCCGGCTGAGCGAACTAACACATCTTCTCATACGTTTATATTAAAGAATTTAATCTAATAGGTCCTACCTATTGGACCCATTAGCCCTATTATACGACTTATTAAACTTATAAAAACATAAAACCCTATGGAAAACAGCAAAGAAATAGCTAAGAAATTTGAAGAGAAAGTGAGGGAAGACTTGACAAGCTTCCTCCAGTATAAAGGAGCTCTCGACCAGCACGTCCCCGAATGCCCAGATGTAGAAGAAAAATGGGCGATGATCGGACGCGCATATCTTCCCGACGCATCAAAGGAATTCCAAGAATATCCTGTGGTTTCACTCGGTTGGATAATGTTTGTCGGAATGGCAATGGCATATTATTGGGACACCGACTGGGTAGCCAACGCTGACCGCACCGACTATTATGAAGCTCTCCGCGAAAAGGATGGTTTCGACAACCTTGACGAGACAGTCGTAAAAACAGTGCTCGGATACGAAGGTGAAGCCGCCGACAAGGTGATTGAACTCGTAGCAGAATGTGCATCAAGAGTCCATAGCCTTCTGACCCACGAACAGGTAGAGAACGGCACAGAAGCTGCCTTCGGTTGCTTTGTAGCCGCCCTCCATCAGATGTACCTCGCCGGAATGGAAATGGAACTCAACGCCC
>CAZGGB010000195.1:0-3068 GCA_964525115.1 uncultured Sangeribacter sp.
TAGCAATCTTTTCATCTTAGATAATTTTAGTAAAACAATATGGTTTTCTTTTGTTGTTATTTTTTACCTGTTTTCACATATATGCATCAGAATAGTGCGATTCTCACCGCACTTCCCTTAACATAAAAACACAATTTAGTTAAAAAAGTTTTAAAAAATTCTGTTTTTTCTCAATATTTCTCAATATTTCTTAAATTTTAGATTGCGTAATTTGAGAAAATGTTACCAATTTGTTACTTAACATTCTCTATGCAACCCCTATTCCTCTCCAATATCCGTTGTATTTTGCCATATTAAAGGATATATTTAAGCAAAAAGAAAAAATGAGATTTTGACTCCTGACACCACCCCTCGGGCGGCGCACCGAACCGAAAACACTGCCGGTACCTTAGCTATGCCTCGTTGTCTCGGCTTTGGATATTGAGTATGCGAGGCTTTTTCGGAAAGCTGGGGAGAGTCGGTGTTTTCGGTTCGGTGGCCGATGCGAGGCATCGGCAAAAAAGCTCCTCAATATTTTGGCCTTTATAATTTTTTTCATAATTTTGCATCACTATGGACCCTTCTGAAAGATATCTCCAAAGAGCAGAATGGCATGATTATACATCACGCTGTTCTTATCTCATTACACTTAGATCCAATCCCAATATAGGATTACTCTCTCATATTGTGGCTAAGCGGACAAGGATTGATTATACTGCAAGATGGATTCCATCGGAGGCAGGGAAAATAGCGATGAATTGCGTCAGGAGCATCAATCAGATATTTCCATGGGTTGAAGTGGTAAGATATGCTATTATGCCAGACCATGTGCATATTATGCTATATGTCACTGAGAAGACAGATGTGCATTTGGGAGTGATCATAAATCGTTTTGAGATAGATTGCACAAAGGGATATGATCTTCTGATGACAATCGGCTTAAATGATAAGCCTGAGTCCTTCTTTCTGCCAGGCTATAATGACAAGATAGTGCATAAATCTGGGCAGTTTGATAATTTCAAGCGCTATGTCGAAGACAATCCTCTTCGCTATGCTTTGCGCAAAGAGCATCCTGAATATTTTGACCGATGTCAGAATATATCAATAGATGGAGAAACCTTTACTATATATGGCAATTTCCTTTTGCTCAGACACCCTTTATTATCATGTGTAAGAGTGAGCAGTACTTTTTCAGAAAAGGAAATGGCCTATAAAAGGCAAGAGTGGGATGAGACAATCAGAAGCCAAGGGGTCTTGGTCTCTCCATTCTATAGCAGAGATGAAAAGGAGATTCGTGATAAGGGGATCGCTGGGGGTGCGAAAATCATCATGGTTAAGCCTAATGGCTTGCCCGATAGATTTAAGCCTTCCGGCAGAGAGTTTGAACTCTGCTGTCAGGGACGATTGTTGATAATAGCTCCTGATCAGCATCAAACAAGAAAGCTTGTGTTGAAGAGAGATATGTGTGTGCATGGAAATGAAGTGGCAGAGAAGATTGCAAAAGGGGGGATTGATATGCGCCTTCTTAGAGGAGGTAAATAAAGAAGCTATTGACATGAATCTACCACCACCCCTCGGGTGGCGCACTGAACCGAAAACACTGCCGGTACCTTAGCTCTGCCTCGTTGTCTTGACTTTGGATATGGAGCATGCGAGGCTTATTCGGAAAGCTGGGGAGAGCCGGTGTTTTCGGTTCGGTGGCCGATGCGAGGCATCGGCAAAAATTGCAAGATTTTTTGGAAAAAGAAGGATTCCTTTTTTATGGGAATCCTTTTTATATATGCACATATTTAAATTCTCAAACTTATGAACATAATCAAGCAAAAAGTAAAAATTAAGGAGCCGGTAAGGCTCCGATCCAAATTGCTTGCCAACGGCAATCAATCCCTATACTTAGATACATACAGGCGGGGAAAAAGAGTATATGAATTCCTAAGACTCTATTTAATTCCTGAAAAGACTGCCGAAGACAAGGCTGTCAATGCAGCCACCATGAAAGCAGCCATGGCCATTAAGGCAAAAAGAATCATTGATTTAGTCAATGGCAGTGCCGGAATCAAACGCCAGACGTATTCGCAATCATTATCGGAGTGGATCCACCATATAATTAAGGAGAAGGAAGGGCATAAATCTAAATCGAGCATAATTCTGCTGAATAGACTCATCCGACATCTTGATAAGTTCCGATCATCCATAATGCTTACTGAAGTTGACCGCGAGTTTTGTATCAGTTTTGCCGATTATCTGAGATCTGCGAAAGCTCTTAACTCTAAGAAACAGCTCATGCAAGCCACTCAATTTGAATTGCTCAATGCTCTTTCCATTATTCTCAATGAGGCGGTAAGGGCTGAGTTTATCGCGTCAAACCCCATGCGGCTTCTAAATGCCAAAGAACGGATTAAGAAACCCGAAAGCACACGTGAGTATCTCACTCCGGAAGAAGTGAAATCCATAATGGATGCAGCCACCGACAATATCGCCGCAGGCGATGATGTGGCTGCTTTTATTTTCTGTTGCTTTTGCGGACTTCGCTATTCCGACGTATTTAGACTGACTTGGGAAAATATAGTAAAGAGCGATAATGGAAGGATAATAATAATGACTATGAAAAAAACAAATAGACGTGTGGAGATACCCGTTTCAGAAATGGCAACCTACATCCTGCCTCCGTTGAGAGAAAGTAAAGCAAAAGTTTTTTCGTTTTCCTCATATGAAATCACCACAAGGAAATTGAAGAAAATAGCCAAGGCTGCCGGAATAAAAAAAAATGTGACATTCCACGTCTCCCGGCACACCTTTGCCACAATGATGCTGACCGCTGGCGCAGACCTATACACCGTAAGTAAATTGGTAGGTCACACAGATATCCGGACCACGCAAATATACGGCAAAATAGTAGATAAGAAAAAACAGCAAGCCATAACCCTTCTCGACAAATTATTTTAACCGACAGCCAATATAAGAAGAATTTTTGTTGCCGGTCTGTCACTTGCCGCTGAGCAGATCGTAGGAATGCTCGGCATATCGAATCATATGCGAAAGAAAACCATATTGTTTTACTAAAATTATCTAAGATGAAAAGATTGCTA
>CAZGGB010000196.1:0-2998 GCA_964525115.1 uncultured Sangeribacter sp.
GAACGACAATGCCAAGATGGCCAAGATTAGCCGCAGTTATCATGTCAAGATCTTTTAAGCTGCTTGGTTTTCATATATCGTTTAATTTTTGTGAGCTACTTATTCTTAATTATCTGTCTTTTATTTCAAAATGTCTCTTCCCATAGAATCCCAATTTAGCACAGACCCCAAAGTAATCGCAGCAGGCATAGACTATAACTATGCAGTAGCCTTGACAGAGGGGAAGAGTAATACCACAAAGCTTTACGAGCATACCACCTTAGACTGCAAGCTAATCCGAAAGCTCATTGACTTAGCTGGAGAATTTAGTCCTGAGAATGAAGCATACCTATATGCTGTCAACCAGTACGCAAAGATTTCTGAACTTTATCTTTTGACAGATTATCCAAAATTTGCGAAAGATGCCGCAGAAATGTTCAGGACATATTCAAACATCATAAAAATAGCTAATCCAACACCACTTACTCTCACCCACCTCGAGATCCTCGTCAACAGCCGCCGCTTCAACAAGAGGCTTCCCAAGGACCTCTCATCCTACATAAAGGAAATCCTCGACTATAATGTTCATTCCAAAGGCAAATACTGGGACAACTTCCCAGAACTCAATACCCTCCAAGGCAAGCTCCGAAAGCTTTGGGTGCAGTGCATGAGTCTGCGCATCTACAACTATAACCCCAACACGTCATACACCCAAAAGCTAATCTCCGACATAGTCCCGAGCGTACTCCAATCCAAAGATGCCGAAGTCCATTGGCTCTACACCCGTCTAATCCACGACTGCAAGATCGACTCCATAGTCATCGACAACTATGATGCCATCCTGAACAACCTAATAAAGCAAACAGGAGACAACAACAGCGCAATCCTGCAGCTGAACGCCGCCCTGCTCCTCGACAACCTCAATCAAGATAATTACGGTTGGAGAAATGCCACCTACGACATTGAAGTCGTAAAAAGGCGCCATCCGGCATGGATACAAAAGGCTATAGAATATGTGACTCTGCAAGAAAAAGGTATTACCATCAGAGAATTCTGCAATCGGAACAAACTTCCACTCACGGAATTCTCGAGATTCTACAGTGCAGTCGTGACCGAAGTGGAGAAAAAAGCACAAAGTGACCCATTTCTCAGAAAACTTACCAGCCTTCCCAAAAAAGACCAGGATGAATATTCAGAAATAATAAGGAGGCGCACAAAGATAATGCAGCAGATGTGCGAAGCCATCAGCGGCATCACCGGTGAAAAAGTTGAGATAAAAGACCTGTTCGGCGGCAACGGCAAATCCATCGATCGTATCGACAAAAAAATGAACGAAGCCCTCGACCGCTTCAACAGCATCGACCCCAGCCTCTCCGCCAAATTCTGTCTATCCCTCTACGAACTTCACGAAATCGAGTCTGAAGTCGACGCCTTCCTCACTGAGCGCGGTCTATGACATAATTCTTATTTTTTAACTCTAATCCAGCTATTTATGCCCAGACGCCCCTGCGCTTGGACACTTACATCCAAACTCTCCAAAGCAAATCTGATCGTTAATCGTTTATCCTTCATCGTTGAATAATATCATTGCCTCCTCCCCCCCTGAAGACTCAAGACTGAAGACTCAAAAACTTATCGTTAATCGTTTATCAATCATCGTTTATCGTTGAAAACCATACATATTCGCCTCCTGCTCTGCCATCTACTTTAAATATTCATTAAGCAATGAAAAAGCATCTAATCTTTTATATCTTATCTTTAATATTTATCATCTCCTCCCTACCCGCACAAGCGATAAAGCGCATAACAGCCAATCCCATAAACATAGCCTCGCGCCTCATCCTTCAGCCCGACTCTGCCGAAGTGGCCGCCACCCTCGAATACTACGGCTACACCCTCCAATCTCAAAGCCCCCTGAAACCTGAAACCTTGACACCTGAAACCTCGGGTTCTGCTATCTTTACCCACCCCGACGGCTCCACCATCACCGTCACCTTTCCCACCCATTCCTCTCATCCAACAATCCAAGTCTACACGAAAACCAGCAAGCCTCAAATAGAAAAAATCCTCTACGAACTCGACTATAAAAAAGTTGGTAACCACTACGAAGCCCCCACCTCTAAATACAGCACCTACCTTACCCAGTGCACCATAGGTTCTGGCAACGCCGTCATATTCACTCGCCAAAAAAAGAAAGATTAACGTAACTGTCTAATTACCTTTTTTGGCACTCTGACCGAGACACAGTAATTTTGTAGGCGTTAACCACTTGCTTTAGCTTGAGTGTAGCACCTATTAGCACTTACACTTTGCAAACTAATAACGCAACAAAATTATGATCTCAACCGTATTAAGAAAGAGCAGAGAAAGCTTGCTTAAACTATGCCGAACGTGGAGAGATACCTGTAAGGATATGGAAAAGCTGTGGCAACGTTACCAGTCGGAAGGAGTTGCCCACAACATGTCGATCCAGCAGTTCTGCTCGATGAACAATGTCCCCTACAACTCGTTCGAGAAATACCTCGTAACGCGAAGGAAAATGTCGAATGTCTACCCGGTCACGATAACAGATGCACCTGTGGACAAAGAGACTGGCAAGCTGGCTGAGGAACAAAAGCCGATACCAACCGAGCCCCCGGTTACACCCGACGAACTTGAGAAATTCCTTTTTGAGACCATGGCGCCGTCCTTGGAAGATGCATGGCGCAACCAGGATGCCGCTGAGCAAAAGCTTGCTGAGAAAGAGCGTGAGCTCGAGGAAGAACGCAAGGCAAAGAAGCAGGAGTGCAAGGCAAGGGAAAAGGTCGAGAAGGAAAATGAGGCTTTGAAAAAAACTCTTGAGGATAAGCGCAACAAGAATAAGACTCATATGCGCAACAAGTTCGGCAGGAAGACAAACTGCAAATCAGCTCGGAGAGTTTATGTTTATGCAGAAACCTCAGGTTTTACACCTGAGGATATAACAGTAAGCGTCCAAAAATGACGTATTTGATGGCTTAGGGAAAAAGACTAACTTCGC
>CAZGGB010000197.1:0-2976 GCA_964525115.1 uncultured Sangeribacter sp.
TGATTGCTCGACGCATTCGTGAACTCAACGTGTATTGTGAGATCCACCCCTTCCACAATGTCCCGGCTATTGATGAGGATGTGAAAGGTGTGATTTTGTCCGGAAGTCCTTACTCTGTCAACGATCCGGAGGCTCCTAAACCCTCCCTCGACGCGTTCAAAGGAAAGCTTCCGCTACTTGGAGTATGCTATGGCGCCCAACTCCTTGCCCAAATGGCAGGGGGCACAGTGAAAGGGGCTCCAAGCCGCGAATATGGTCGCGCAATGCTGACAGTAGTAGATGCTGAAGATCCGCTGATGGTGGGTCTCCCCTCTCCTACTCAGGTTTGGATGAGCCATGGTGATACCATCACCGATATTCCCGCTACTTTCCATATCATCGGAAGCACTGAGAATGTTCGTGTCGCTGCCTACCATATTGAAGGCGAGCAGACATGGGGCATCCAGTTCCATCCAGAAGTATATCACTCCACTGATGGAACCCAGCTACTTCGTAACTACGTGATCGGCATATGCGGGTGCTCCGGAACCTGGAGCCCGGATTCATTCATTGAGACTACAGTTGCCGAACTAAAAGAAAAAATCGGCGATGACCAGGTAATTCTCGGACTATCCGGTGGTGTTGATTCCACTGTAGCAGCAGTGCTTCTCAACAAGGCAATCGGCCACAATCTGCAATGTATATTCGTCAATAATGGCCTGCTTCGCCTCAACGAGTTTGAAGGAGTACTTGAGCAATACAAAGGAATGGGTCTCAACGTGAAGGGTGTAGATGCAAGCGAACGATTCTATACCGATCTTGCAGGTGTGACAGATCCGGAACAAAAACGAAAGATAATCGGCAGAGACTTCGTTGAGGTATTCAATGAAGAGGCTCAGAAGTTCAATGGAGCCCGTTGGCTTGCTCAGGGCACTATTTATCCCGATGTCATTGAGAGCGTAAGTGTCAACGGACCTTCTTGCACCATCAAGTCTCACCACAATGTAGGAGGCCTGCCTGAGAAGATGAACCTTAAGGTAGTAGAGCCATTGCGACTGCTCTTCAAAGATGAAGTGCGCCGCGTCGGCAAGGCTCTTGGTATCGACCCGCAGCTCCTTGGTCGCCATCCATTCCCGGGACCGGGACTTGGCATACGTATTCTTGGGGAAGTGACAGCAGAAAAGGTACATGTTCTTCAGCAGGCAGACGACATTTTCATCAGTAATCTTCGCGAAGCAGGACTTTATGATCAGGTATGGCAGGCAGGAGCTATTTTGCTTCCGGTGCAGAGTGTAGGCGTGATGGGCGATGAGCGCACCTATGAACGCTGCTGCGCACTGCGCGCTGTCATCTCCACCGATGGCATGACCGCCGATTGGGTACATCTCCCCTACGAGTTCCTTGCCAAAGTAAGCAACGAGATCATCAACAAAGTCCGCGGCATCAACCGCGTAGTCTACGACATCTCCTCCAAGCCACCAGCCACAATAGAGTGGGAATAATGAATTTTGCCTATTAAAATAAAGCATTATATTTAGGAAATCCTAAATATAATGCTTTATTTGTCAAATGGCATCTTAAAATATTATTCTTCAATAATCTTACCCTCTATATTATGGACATCGTCAGTTGCAACCATAACAGGACGATAATCCGGTTCTCGTACTGACATTTTCACATTGTCAAAAGCCAACCCATCAACATGTCTCACAAAGAGTCCCCACGCCGGCAACTCTCCAAACATGTGAAATTCAGGATACGAAGCAATCTCTTCCGGAACATCCTTGTAACGATATGCTCCTATATATGCCATCCCCTTAGTTCCCCTTCCGGGATAAGACACCTCGATATTACTTAGTTTTATGTTCTTCACCCGACTCCCCGGAATTCCGGTAATACTGGCAGGAAACGGATTATGTATTGTGTTGATGTCCGGTCCCCTTAAGTCGTAGTCGCTGTCAGGTCTGCCAAAAGGAATTTCACACTTGAGATTACTTATTGTGACATTTGAAAGTGAACCCGGTTTTTCTCCACGTCTATGTCCAAGACGAATAAAGAAGGCATTCCCTGTATTTACAGCTTCTATAGAGTCAACAGTCACATTCTCCAGCACTGCTCCATCTACACTCTCCAACGCTATTGCCGAACGGAAAGTATCTCTTATTTTTATATTCTTAATAGTGACATTTCTAAATCCGCCAAACGACTCTGTACCCATCTTTATCGCATTCGCACTGCTGGCTATTCTACAGTCAGATATCTGAATGTCGACATTTCCATCTTGTGGATCAAACGATTTAAGCACTATGCCGTCATCAGCAGAATTAATGTCGCAACCGGAGATCACAACATGATGACAATCTGCCACGTCAATTCCATCATTATTCCAATATGCTCTATTAATAAAATCAATATCTTTAATCTTCACATAATTACATTTATTTAGAGATAATCCCCAACTTGCAGATGAACGAAGCTTGACATCCTCAATCATTATGGAATCGACATTGTCAAAGTCAATCAATTTAGGGCGCAATGCCGGACGCATACGCCTCGTATTGTAGTTGGGATCAATCCGTTCTCCTATATGGTGAAGACTGTCTATAGCCAGGGCAAGCTCAAGTCCTCGCCCATCAATTATCCCTTCTCCCGTGATCGATATATTGCTGCCATCTCTTGCTACGATCAAACCAAATTGAGGTTTGGAACACTTGTCAGCTACTCCCCCTGCAGTGTCATCTTTGGTTTCACGATAACCATCATAATCATAAGGATTTATACTTCCCAAGATCACGGCTCCTTTTTCAAGATGCAGATTTACACCGGATTTAAGTTGTAACGTCCCCGTCACATACACACCTTCAGGAATAACCAGACTTCCACCACCCTTTAAAGCGGCAATTGAATCCACTGCAGATTGAAAAGGACTACCAGCCTCCATATAAAGAGGAGACAATATAATTGTGACGAAAAAAGAAAGTATTTGAGTCAACAAAT
>CAZGGB010000198.1:0-2939 GCA_964525115.1 uncultured Sangeribacter sp.
AGTCGCTTAAAGCCTACCGCGACGGCTATAGCATAGCGAAGACGGAGCGTAGTGAGGGATTTGCAGAAGGACTGGAGAAAGGTATGGAGAAAGGTATGGCAGAAGGACTGGAGAAAGGCCGGGCAGAGGGGCTACGAGAAACTGCATTGAGGATGCTTCAGGCTAATGTTGACCCCAAATTCATCCAAGAAATAACAGGTCTTACCATTTCTGAAATAGAGTCACTGCATTAATATAAAATAATTGTTTTTTTCTGAACACTAAATTCTCTCGTTGTGCCATTTAGAAATGGCAAACTATCTTTTGATTTGTCTTTATTCACTGACAAACTGGATGTCGTCGGTGCGGGGATGGACACACTCGAATTCGAGTGTGCGGGCAAGGCCTTCATCAAGAGTGAATGGGGACTTGAATCCGCTGGATCTTTTGAAACATAAAAAGAGTGTATATTGTTTTGCACGGACTACGGTTCATGACTATTGTGATAAACCGTCGGGTGCGGGAGTCATGGGAAGATGAAAAAAAGCATACGCCGGGTGTTTGTGGACACACGGGCGTATGCTTCTGGATGAAATTATGATTTGAGTAAGGGAGTTAAAGCCCCGACACCTTTGTCGGGGAGAGCATAGGGCGGCGAATACGGTCATGTCGCGGCCGTCAGGGTCGATACTCTATATCAACGATCAACTATTAACGATCATTTTTGAGTCTTCAGTCTTCAAGTTCAGACAATTATGAATGATCAGCTATCAGTTATGATACGGATGCATGGGTATAATCAATATGTAGTGGTCCATCAGGGCTCAGGCCTACATAAAGATTGTACTGAAGCACCGGTTGATGCATTGATTTTGCATGGAGGATCCTGATTCACGCAGGGGAGCATGGATGCCGGGTGCGCGGGCAAAATCCAACATGGGTTTGTGGCAGGATGTCATTGTACTCGTTCCGGGTCTCGGATGGTTTCAGGATTCAGGGGTCAGGCATCAGGTTTCAGGGGTCAGGGTCATCGGGGATATCTATCGAGGATGACACTTAGCCTTCGCTGAAGCTCAGGACTTAGACAAAAAAACTGACCATACAGGGTCCGGCACGGTGTGGTCCATCAGGGCACAGGCCACCGTGAGGAGCGCCATTCAACGATTAACGATTAATGATTAACGATAAATATTATGCTTAGTCGTCATCTCTAAAAGTTGCGGCTCATGGAGGTCACTCTTGACTCACCACTGGTTTTGAAGGTTTCAGGGTTCAGGCATCAGGTGTCAGAGTCCTAAGGATAATAAGAGTCATCGTAACCTTCCACGAGAAACCGCTGTCGTAACCAAGCGCCGCCCTCTGGCTGTCGCGCCGAACCAAATCGTTGATTGGGGTTTCCGAGGACAAAGTTAGTACATGATTTAGGAGTGCGACCCTTATCTTCATCAAAAAATTGCCTTGGGGGAATTTTTTCAGGGGCGATTATTAACTATGAACGATTAATTATAAACTATAAACGTTCAATTATTAACGATAAAGGATCAACGATTAACAGTGGAGAGGGGAGAGCAAGACGCGTGGAGTGGGATGCGGATTCTTTTTGAAAGGTTGAATGTGTGGTTGAGGTTTATATGGAAATGTAGAGGATCTGATGTGGCGGGGGCCTCTGCCATAGCGACGTGATCAAGGAAGAATGGGTTCTTGGAAATATTGGATAGGCGCATTAGGCGACTACTCCAGGGGATGTTGAAATTCTGGTGTTTTTCCGCTTGAAACCGATCTTCCTTAGGGATGTTGCCTTCGAGGACGACAAGGGTATAATATTTGAGTAAGACGGCACTTGAAGATGCGGAGTATACCCGGGATGCGTCATCGCCGTCTGGGTCGTACCATTTTGACATGTCAGCGAAGTGGACATATCCGAGATTCATTCCACGGATGAAGTCAGGGGAACGGAAGGTGTTGAAGAAAGCGCGTCTGTCGGCTTTTGGAATATATATCCAAGGGTCTGATGGGACGATATTTCGTTTTAGGAAACGGCAGATGTCGGATTTCAGGGGATATAGATTTATAGAGCTTGAAGAACATGTGAAAGAGTTGTTGATGCACTGGCAAGACTGAAGCCAGAGTATGTAGGCCTGGATGCATGTAGTCAGCCCAACTTTTCCGAAAGACTTGGTAATGATGTATCTGCCGAGCTGATGATTGTGGAATCGTTTCTGCAATATGTCGATGACATAATGCTGGAAGTTGTTGAGATAGAGGGGGACTATACGATCAGAGTCTTTAATGTCACGGATGAAGAACTCCTTGATTGCCCAGTAAGCAAAGTCGAACTTTTTGCGTAGCTCGCAGAAGGCTTTTCTGGCAGAATGGATGTTATCGCAGTTGAATACATCCAAAGGGGACTCTCGGTTCAGGAGTCGTTGGATCTGCGACAGACGTTTCATGTGTAGAGGTAGGAAAATGGGACGGTGGGCAATGGATGTAACGTGGAAACAGAAACGGAAACCGGGAGCTTGGTAGCCGGAGAATTGGTTGCGGGATTTGTGTGACATGATCTTTTTGATTGCAAAGATAAGTGGTAATGTGGTATGATGCACCTTATCCTGGAAAAATTTCAAGGTCAAGGGAGAGAGATTACGCATCAATATTAAGAACGAGCAAAACTTTAATCAATAATAAATGATGAAAGGACAACGATTGACAGGGGTTAGATGGTAAAGATTAGAGTCTTGGCTTTTGCTCATGCCATTTAGAAATGGTAATCGCCGCCAAAGAGGCGGCGATGAAGGTGATGATTATGTATTCTGCCATAGAGACTGGGGGACAGGTATCTGATTTTAGGGAATCGAGATCAGATTGCTAATAAGGCATAGTCGGGAAAGGGTTGAGATGCGAAATCTTTTTTTAGCAAAACTTGTATTTGCACTCAAAATTTATTAAATTTGTGAACCAAA
>CAZGGB010000199.1:0-2807 GCA_964525115.1 uncultured Sangeribacter sp.
TCAATTCTCAATTCTCAATTCTCAATTAGAAAAAATTCTCAATTAATCTCAATTCAAAACTAATTATGAACTCATCCATCAATCCCGGGCAGCCAGCTACGGTCAGCGCCCTTGCCAATGCCACCGGCGGCATAAATGCAGGAAATCTTGTTCAGCCTGACATTGATCAGCAACTCTTCAGCTTCAATAGCGACGATACGCCACTCATGAATCTTATGCTCCGCGCAAAGCGCGTGAATGTAAATAGCCCTGAAGTAGACCATTTCATGATCGACGAACCCAAATCAACAATTACAATTATTTCCGATGTCTCAGGTGGACAGACTCAGGCTGTGCTTCCGGTGCGACCCGGTGAGGAGAACCTCCCTCGCCAGTTCACTACACTCCTCGTAAAAGGCATTGATGGCTACGACCGAGAGGGTGTTAACCTGACGCCGGGCAAGTCGCTCATGCTGTTTGTCGTTGGCCATGATGCGGCTACGGGAGGCCCCATAGTCAGGGCAGTCAATGGCAGAAAGATGTCGGTCGAAGATGAAACTTCACTGGTGCCTGCTATTCCCAAAGGCACAAAGCTCGTGCTTCTTGCCAATTCACTCTATGAGACCCAGAAAGAGGTAGATCCCGATCTAATTGTGCCTCAGCCCACCCGAATCTATCTTCAGAAGCGTGGCATGAATCAAGTGGTGAGCGACTATTTTGAGAGCCAACGCAAAAGGATTCCATTCGCAAAGGCAATCGTGGCTGAGCAGGCTATAGCAAATTTCAAGGTGCGTGGCAATCGTACTCTTTGGGCAGGCAGAGCAGGAAAATTCCAGATCAATGTGCCTAATCTCGGTATGCAGACCGTCTATAGCACCGAAGGCTTGAGATGGCAGTTCAAGCGTGAACTGCAGCTGGCGGGAAGTTGGACTGTAGAGAAGATCATAGCTCTTGCCAAGATGTTCTTCACCGGTGAGGATGTGCCCAAGACTGCGCTCCTTCTTGCCGGAAAGGATCTTTTGGAGCAGATACAGTGTGTCGATTTCTCTCGTCATCCCGAGATCCATATCTCCACTAAGATCAACAGCATCGGATGGACCGTGACAAACTTCCACACAGTGTTTGGCGATATTGAGATAAAGCGTGAGCCTACACTCGACCGTCTTGGCTGGAGCCACAGCGGTGCCTTGATTGGTGAAGATCGTCTTGTGCACTACGTATATAGTGCCCAACACAGTTTTCAAGACCGCATGGAGGGCCATGAAGCCACTCGCAGTGGAATCCTTATTTGGGATGCTCTTGCCCTTAAAGGGAGCTGCCACATCTGGATTGATGGCGAGGGTGAGACGGGAACCGAAGGCAACGAATGCCTGACTCTTTGGGACTCCACTTCCGCTCCTGATCAGAATGAGGGACTCATCTACTATCTTGTCAAAGATTGCCCTGCCATATCTCCTGCCGCCAAATCCGGCACCATGTGGCACTACAATGGTTCCGCCTGGAAGGAATACGCAGGGGAGCTGCAGGCTTGATCAACGATCAACGATCAACGATTAACGATAAATTATTAACGATCAACGATCAAATTCCCAATTCTCAATTCTCAATTAATCTCAATTCTCAATTCTCAATTCTCAATTAATCTCAATTCTCAATTCTCAATTCTCAATTAGAAAAAATTCTCAATTCTCAATTCTCAATTCTCAATTAAAATTCCAATTAAAATTCCAATTAATGAAAAGAAAAAGATATGAAGTCAGGGGGATGATGGAATGGCACCCCGTTTTTAAGGTGGGACGCTCGCGTCTTCGGGTCTCATTCATAGGAGGGCATCTGTGTGGCGGAGCGAGTACACCTGCCTTTTATGAGACTACTGATCCTGTAGTGCAGGCGGTCATCGAGTCGTCGGCAGAATTTCGTAGCGGGCGCATTCGCTTGGCAATGGAAAGCAGTAACCCTGAATCCGGTCAGGAGCCTGTATGCCCTTCTCAGGCAAATCAGGATTCCGGCTCTCAAGCTACAATCTTTGAATATACCAAAGAGGATGAAATATATGATTATCTGGAGCAGAAAAGAGGGGTTCCCGTAGAGCAGCTTTGCGATTCTGATTCCTGCTTTCTCGAGGCTAAACGCTTAGGGGTGACTCTCGTGAAAAAATCACCCGACCCCTCTGATTCTTGACATATTCCCCTTATGCTCTATACATTACAGCAGTTGCAAGCCGATGTGATGGCTCGCCTTGGCGAGTTTGGCATCAATCTCCCTTCACTCCCGGCATCGGCAGTGCCGTGTCCTGCAGAGGTCGTGGCCCGCAAGATAGAGAGTATTCTTCCTGAAGCAGGGGAGAAGATTCTTCGTGAGGCTCCTCATGAATTGCTGGGTGGCGGCGTGCAGATAGAGGCGGAGTTGACTACTCGACGTATGCCTTGTGGGCTTTATGCTGGCGAGATCGTGATTTCTGATGATTTCCTTCGACTCGTTTCTGTCAAGATGTCTGATTGGAGCAAGAGTGCGTTCACCCTTGTCGTGCCCGGCTCTCCCGACTGGGAGTGTCAATGGTCGTCAGAGCCGGGCATAGCAGGGTGTCCCTGCAGTCCGCGAGCCTATCTTGATAGGGAGGGTGAGGGGTTGCTCTTGCGTGTCGTAGGTAGTAATGATTCTGCCGCAACCCTTGAATGTCTTCGTGGTTGGTGTTTGCCCGCTCCTCCTGCTTTCCACTTCCCGTTGCAGCTCTATCATTCCTTGATAAATGAGATTATATGCTCTCTATGACCTTGAAAGCTCATTTCGATAAGCAAAAATTTGGCTATCCGCTAAATTTTTGCTTA
>CAZGGB010000200.1:0-2800 GCA_964525115.1 uncultured Sangeribacter sp.
GGAGTATCTTCTTGAACTGCTTATTGCTGCTAGATTTTGATGCGGTTGCCCTGCTTTTTGCGATACATGTTTGAAATTTCTACAAGAATATTCTATATTATAAACTCAACTTTCGCACTTTACCATTAAGCGCCTCTCCTAAGCAACAATGCTTTATTATGGGATGCCCCAGGGGCTCTAAATTTTTATGAGATCGGCTCTTAGTAAACATTAGATTTAATCTAAAAATATATTGAAGATGTATCGCTAAATGATACACCATTATTCTAATTTTGTACTCACCAACTAAAATTTCAATCTTATATGAGCAAGAAATCGATACAATACCTGAAACAAGCCGCAGGTAAACTGCGCGATGGTAAACTGAAAAGATTAGGCACAAAAGAGCTTTCAGAAGCTCTTGAAGGACTCATGGCAACTCTTGGCCTTGAATCAAAAGAAGAAGCAATTATTTTTTCAGCTCTCTTTGACAGGAGTTGTGCCGGACGCAGCTCCGATCTCGATGACGTAGCTACCTACTTCGGAGCCGCCCAGCTGGATGTGATGGAGTATGTGCCAGCTCTTAAGAATCTTATTAAAAATGGATTCGTCACGCAGACCGACTTAAGCGAGTGCCGAATCGTGAGGCAGAATTTTATGGTTACCAACTACGTTATCGGATGCATAATCGAAAACAAAAGACCGGAATTTCACAAAAGTCAGATTCTTGACAAGGAATTCGATCAGTATGACTTCTGCAAACTTGTTGATTCTCAAATCCAAGATGATGACATTACGGCTGAATCAATGCTCCAATTCGTAGACAGCATAGAGAATGACAACTCATCGATGCATTTAATCAAGGAACTAAAGTCGATAATTGAATCCATATCTGACAGAGCTCTGTTTTATGAAATATGTCATGATTATGTCGACAGTAATGGCAATCGACGCTCCAACATCGAGGCTACGCTCAAAGATATGTATGAGGCATACGGAATGAGATTTAAGGTGAAGAAATCTTTAATTGAGAGCACAAATCCCTTGATAGCGGAAAATCTTGCAGAAGTGGTTGGAAATAAGGAAGAGATTACCCTTACATCAAAGGGACAACAACTGTTGCTTAAGGAAGATTTTGGAACTTTCGGCCCTCAGTATTTTGGCTTAAACCTTTATTCTTTCGCACAAAAAATAAAAGATTATATCCATAGCGATGCGCATGATACAGACAACAACATGGCTATGCGTCGCTTATCTGATAAGATAAACATTTTCGAGGATGCTAACGTTAGGAGTATTCCTGTCATCGCACATGTAAGGGAAATAATCCCTGAAGCTGATATTCGTGCACTTTTCTATATAGGATGCGATGCTTGTGCCAATGCAGAACGGCTTAATCTCACAAGAGAGCTTAGTGAACTGTACTCATTGAAGGATCGGAACAAGGCCATCAAGGAATTTAAGGAGGAATCACACAAGCTGCAGCGTCTTGACCTTATGGAGATGGTGACCAACTCTTCTTTATTCGGCGAATATACTTCACTCCAGCTTACCGACAAAGGGAAGGAACTTTATTTTGGCGAGGAGGCTTATCTTTACATCGAAAAACCTGATACTAAATCGCTTATAAAATCATCAGAAATCAAGGAGAAAAAGCTTTTCTTTGCCCCCAAAGAAGCGGAAAGCCTCAACATGGTAGGAGATTCGCTCAAAGAAGCCAACTATTCTGAACTTGTAAATCGGCTGGAAGAGAAGGGGCTTCCAAAAGGAATAGCTGTACTTCTTTACGGAGCACCCGGTACAGGCAAGACCGAATCTGTAATGCAATGGGCACGCGCTACAGGACGTGATATAATTCACGTTGATATTTCGGCTTCTAAGAGCATGTGGTATGGTGAAAGCGAAAAGATCATCAAGGAGATTTTCACTCGCTACAAACGTCTGTGTAAGCGTTCTGCATTAAAGCCGATCCTTCTCTTCAATGAAGCGGATGCAATCTTTTCCTCTCGCAAGACCGGCAACAACAGCAGCATAGATCAAACTGAGAATGCTATTCAGAATATAATTTTGGAGGAAATGGAACAGTTAGACGGCATACTGATTGCCACCACCAACCTTGCAGATAATCTTGACAAAGCCTTTGAGCGTCGTTTTCTCTTTAAAATACGTCTGGACAAACCTTCCATCGAAGCAAAGAAAAGCATCTGGCTCAACAAGCTTCCTATGCTCAATGAAAGCGATGCATTGTCTTTGTCAAAACGCTATGATTTCAGTGGAGGAGAGATCGACAATATCGTAAGGAAAACTCTCATGACTGAAGTTTTGGAGGGAAAAAAGCCATCTACTGCAGAACTCGAGAAGTTATGCGCAGAGGAAAAGCTCAGAAGCAATTCTGCCAGAGTAAGAATTGGATTCTAACATAGCTAATACAGGCAGACTCGGCAATTATCTTCAATCCCTAATTGGAGACGGCCTTTGTGAATGGAGAATTGACCATCTGAAAGATGATTCAGCTATTTTTCTATTATCCAGGAATCGAGGTTGTTGGTTGCGGAGGAGTAGTTGGCGGCGATTTTGATGATTTGCTTGCCGGAGTTCTGGAAAGGAAGATGGTAGCCTTTTTCATTGATTTGATCTATGGCCTCTTGTGCTGTGCCGTCGGTCTTTAGCTCGAAGATATAGACGAAGCGGGAGGTCTGGATCATCATGTCCATACGGGCATTACAGGTTTGCAGCTCTGCATACGGCTGGAAGCCGAGGGCTCGTAGCATTAAATATAGACAGCTTTGGAAGTATTTTTCTCGTTTGTCAAGTTCGGTCA
>CAZGGB010000201.1:0-2705 GCA_964525115.1 uncultured Sangeribacter sp.
GAACCGGGTAAGGGAGTTATGTGCCTGTTCATGTCTTAAATGAAAGAGCCGTGAATTTGAAGTTGTTTCGACTTATTTTTTTATTAAGATTTCGTCAGGTTTCCGAGCAGATTTTTCTTCATGAAGAAGGAGCGATGCGGGCATCGTGACTGATGAATGATGGGAAATATGCTGGAAAGATGGCGGAAGATTAATAAAAAGAATTGTTATTTTAATATTTTTTATTTAATTTTGTATTCGTAAATAAGTCTAAACAACTTCTTTGAGTCAAATTCATTTTTTATCAAGCTTTGAAAGCCAATAATAGTATTGAATTATTGATGGTGAGCCCACTGATTTTGATAGTATGTTCTGAAATCGAATTTCATTTGCATTATAACGAAAAAATACGTATCTTTGCAAGAAAAAGAAGAAATATGGAAGATACCGTAAGATATCCGATCGGACAGCAGGATTTCAAGGTCCTACGGGAAGACAATTGTCTTTATATTGACAAGACTCAATACATTGACAAGGTTGTAAAATCCCAACATAGATATTATTTCCTTGCACGTCCCCGTCGCTTTGGAAAGAGTCTTTTCCTATCTGCTCTTCAATATTTTTTCGAAGGAAAAAGAGAACTGTTCAAGGGACTTTTTGTTGATTCAATTGCGTGGGATTGGGAAGCATATCCTGTGTTGCGCCTTGATTTAAACACGAATCGCTATGATGAGCTTGGACTTCTTGACAGTGTATTGGACAATCTATTTAGGGAGTGGGAGAGAAAATATGATGTTGAAGTTAAGGATGACGATTATTCCCAGCGCTTCAAGACCATAATTAAGACAGCACATGAGAAAACCGGTCGACAGGTAGTGATCCTTGTCGATGAATATGACAAGCCTCTTGTAGGCAATCTCAATAAGGATGATAACTTTGAGCACTACCGTGCGAAACTGGCATCTGTTTATTCCAACTTCAAGAGTTCGGCTGAACATATTCGTCTGGTATTCCTGACCGGTGTCAGTCGTTTTAGCAAACTCAGTGTCTTCTCTGATCTCAATAATCTTCGAGATATCACTTTTTCTGATGAATTCTCAGATATTTGCGGTATAACTGAGGAAGAACTCCACCGTGACTTCAAGATTGGAATGAATGAGTTTGCTAATTATAATGGCATTTCCGACGAAGAAGCAAGACTGGAACTAAAGAAAAATTATGATGGTTACCGATTTACGATAAATGGTAGTGAGATCTATAATCCGTGGTCTTTGCTCAATGCTATGGTGGAGAAAAGGGCTTCTAATTTCTGGAGTCGTACCGGCAGACCTACTCTCATAGCGGAAGCTATGTATAGATTTGATGAGGACTTGGAGACTCTTCTCAATACGGAGTGCGATGAGATGACTCTTGAAGGCTTTGATTTAAGGAGTTCCTCTCCGCTTGCCTTGCTTTTTCAGACGGGATATTTGACGATAAAGGATTATGATCGGGAGACTCAGCTTTTTACTCTTGGTGTGCCCAATAAAGAGGTAACCGATAGTCTTTTTAAGGAACTTCTTCCTTTCTATGTCAGGGTTAAAAGCGGAGGTGACTCAGAAACTGTAGTACGAAATATCGTTAATAGTTTGTTGCTTGGTAAGCCGGAAAAACTCGTGAAGAATCTCGACATCTTTTTTGCCGGGATCCCATACGATATGAAAATGGAAGATGAGAACAATCTTCATAATGCTATTTATATTCTTCTTACATTGATAGGAATAAAGGTTGAGACAGAAGTTCGGACCTCCGATGGACGTATTGACCTCCTTATAAAAACACCTCGATTTATCTATATAATAGAACTAAAGTTCGACCATTCTGCAGAAGAAGCAATGACCCAGATTGAAGATAAGAACTATGCACTTCCTTATGCCAATGATTCACGCCGGCTTTTCAAAATTGGCTTAAACTTCTCTTCTAAAACTCGTCATTTTGATTCTTCCTTCATTGAGGAAAATTCTTAATAATTGCTCAAACACCATTATTATGCATTTAGATATTTCTGTACGAGTTTGTAGAATTGTGCGAGGTGATCGCCATCTACGAATGCGTGATTGACGCATATGGCAACAGGCATCTTGCCGTCTGCTTCCATCTTGCCAACGTTTATTAGGGGAAAATCATTGCCATGTGGATGCTTTTGAGTGTAAGAAATTGATGTAAATGCCAAATCCGGAATTGCACTGACCAATACCACGTCATATTCTTTAAGATTCTCTTCTTCTCCGAAGGATGATCTCGATCCTGCGTTCTCGATTATCTCTTTAATGGAAGATATGAAAGCTGCTCTGTCGTCAATAAAAGGAAATCTTAGAGTCGTAAAAGATTCATGACCGGGTAATTTGATGGGAGATAATACATCAATCTTATCATAATATGCAATATCACCTGTCTGAGTAAAACGATAATGCAATTCACGGATTTCGTTTGCCGCTTTCAGAATTGCATATAGGTAATGATGAAAGAACTTATCGCCAAGTGCTTTTGCTTGACGGAAGCACTCCGAAGCGTCGACCATACAAGTCACGCTAACATTTGGATTAACAAAATCCTTAAAGAAATTTACGCTCTCCTTCCTATGGAAAGCCTCCAATGGAATTATCTCCTTCATAGTTTTGATCATTCTTTGTGCAAAGTTAATGATAATATATCTAAAATACAACATAGAATATGAAGATCTTTTG
>CAZGGB010000202.1:0-2702 GCA_964525115.1 uncultured Sangeribacter sp.
AGTCTGGGAAGAAACTGATAATCCAGTCGCCAGACTTTACATCGCGCCAACTTGAAGAGTTGAGATTATTGCGTCGTTCTTTCACACCAAAAAAATTGAAATCTCGTGCTCCAGTTCCCTCCATCAAGTCAAAACTATCTGTCGACATGGGAAGTGGCTCAAAACTGAGCATTATCTCTGCAGAACCAATTTGTGGCACATAAGTATATGAGTTGTCTGGATTAAGCCCTGTCGAACCAATAAGTTTATATGATTTATCACCAACTTTCAAAGATGTGTCGGGGGAATATCTAAAGCTTTGGTTACTGCGCGAATAATGATGGGTGATATATACATTGGTTGCCTCCGGAGTGAATTCCACCTTTGTAATTTGCATTCTTGTGTATCCAGGAAAAAGATTCGGATTCATTCTTTCCTCAGGATAGATCCAGGTTTTTGACTTTTCTTTTGCGAAGCCTGTAAAAGAACTTCCCAAAGTTAGTACTAACAAGATGGCAAGCAACCGTTTTCCTATTGTCGGAATATGGGTAGACATGTATGCCCAGATGTGTTTAGATGTCTTCATAAGTAGATATGATGTTTATATTGTTTACAAAGTTAATGCACTTGGATGGAATGACTATGAAATTCGGGAGGCGAAAATGCATTTTGTATGAAAATCATACCGTTTTGTGTATGATTTTCATACACTCTCAAAAAACACGCTTCTGTCAAAGACTCCATATGGTTATTTAATTTGTACAAAATTAACGTCTCTAATTCCAAAGGGAAGTGCCCATAGGGTACTTTTATATTGATAGACGTAAGAACTTTGAAAAAGATTTATTGCGAGAGTGCAAAATTAATGGATAAGAGTGGAAAAGACTTAATTTTCTTATTCGAAAACCTATTCGAAAAATAATAATCCTTACAATTCGAACTGTTCGAATCGTAAGGATTTGTATACACTGAATATTTATTTAGCTTATAGTGAAATTATTAGCGTTGATACTATTTCTAATGGCATTTTTTCTTCTGAAATCTTATTTGCAAGGGATCTTTTTTGGGAGGAGACTGTATTCATTCCTCTTGACAATAATGTCAAGTGCACGCATTGCCTGTTTCGGCTCGGTATCGCATAGACTATTGGCTCGACGGAATTCTGCATCATTCTTCCCTCCACCTCCACATTAGCAGAGCACCATTAAACATAAGCACATCAATATTACAAAATTCCTTATTCTCATCATATCAATATTTTCGTAAAAAATTAGTAAAAAATTTTGACATGGAAAGCATGAGAGGTGGCATAGTCACAACTTTTATTATGATTTATCCAGTGACTGCATGACTCCACGATGAGCCAAATGCAATGTTCCGTGTGTCTACATTTGCTTATCTTGAAAGAATAACCATCTTTTATCATCATTTTCGATTATACTTAAAATCTGATTATTAGATTGAATAAACGTTTGAAATATTGAAACTTTTTCGTAAATTTGCATTTATTATGGGACGTAAAGCAATTACATTGGATAATCAGATAGATCTGCTTCGAGAAAGAGGTATGATTATCAACGATGTTGACAAAGCAAAGGAAGTGCTTTTTGATGTCGGTTATTTTCGTATGGGATTCTATTGGTTCCCGTTCGAAAAAACTTATCCTAATAAACATAATAGAACTCACGAGTTTAAGGAGGGAACCAACTTTGATGATGCGGTAAAGCTTTATTATTTTGATTTTAATCTACGGAATCTACTATTGAAGCCTCTTAGCCGCATAGAAATAGCATTTAGAACTAAGGTAGCCTATATAGTTTCCAATGAATATGTAAATAGCCCTACGTGGTTTATAGACAATGCAGTGGTAAATAGAAAACAAGCCACTTCTTTTGAAAAGAAAGTATATCGTCAGATTTTGGAAAAGACCCCTCTGATTGCCTTGCATCACAGACATCATATAAACGATAAGTTTGCACCAGCATGGAAAACATTGGAGTTTATGACTCTTGGGGAAGTAGTGCACTTATTCAAGTCTATTAAAGATGATAAACTCAAGGAAAAGATAGCGAACTGTTTTGGAATAAAAAAGCTGGTTACTTTTGAAAACTATCTTGACTTGATCAAGGATTTGCGTAATACTTGCGCACATGGTAACGTATTATATGATTTCACACCAGAAAAGTCCATTCGCAAAGGTCCTGCCATGTTTAAAGGAATCGGAGAAAATCAAAATCTTAATGGAGCTCTTAGAGTCATCCTTTATATGATGAATCAAATTTCGGAAAATCGATACAATGAGTTGATATCTGATCTGGATAATATTATAGGAAAGTATAGTCAATTCCCAAAAGTAAAGTCTATACTATATGACATAGGAGGACTGGGACAGTTGCATCGGAAATAAACTTTTTGGAGAAATATTTTGTTGTTTCAGAAAAAATAAGTACCTTTGCAACATCAAAAGTGCCGGTATTGACTATAGGCTCAATGCCAACACTATAAAAGGGAAAAAAGAGGTCGTGCATTTCACTGTACGACCTCGTTGTTTTTTGAGTAATTGTAATATAGGTGTTTACCCATATCCTTGCAAATTATTGATTCTATGGTCAGCAGTGTCGGCACAGCCCCACAACGAGCCATATTTCATGTGGCGCCGTGGGTCTATGTGCCTACCTTAGAAAATTAACCGGCTGTACTGCTCCGTGTTGCTAACACCGAGC
>CAZGGB010000203.1:0-2696 GCA_964525115.1 uncultured Sangeribacter sp.
ACTCTCACTTAATGCGATTGTCCATAAAACTACGATTTTTATGTTATATCCTCAGGTGTAAAACCTGAGGTTTCTACATAATCATCAACTCTCCGAGTTGATTTGCGGTTAATCTTCCTGCCGAACTTGTTGCGGACATGGGTCTTGTTCTTGTTGCGCTCATCCTCGAGGGCTTTGTTCAAAGCCTCGTTTTCCTTCTCGGCCTTCTCCATTGCCTTCTGCGCTTGCTTCTTTGCCTTGCGTTCTTCCTCAAGCTCGCGCTCCTTCTCAGCGAGCTTCTGCTCACTGGCGTCGCGTTCGCTCCATGCCTGTTCAAGGGATGGGGCAATCGTCTCCATAAGGAATTTCTCAAGCTCGTCGCGTGTCACCCTTGATCAATGATAAATTATGAATGATTAATGATAAATTAGGTTTCAGGTGTCAGGGCTCAGATATCTGATACTTGGTTCTTGATTCTTAATCCTTTGTGAAGGCGTTTGTAACGTTGCCACAGCTTTTCCGTATCTTTACAGGTATCTCTCCACGTTCGGCATAGAATGAGCAAGCTCATCTCTGCTCTTACTTAATTCGATTGGGTGTTTCCTTTCCAGGTATCCTTCCACGCTCGACATAACCTAAACAAGTTTTGTTCTGTCTCGCTTAATCGGATTGAGATCATAATTATGTTGCGTTATTGGTTTGCAAAGTGTAAGTGCTAATAGGTCTACACTCAAGCTAAAGCAAGTGGTTAACGCCTGCAAAAGTACTGTGTCTCACTCAGAGTGCCAAAAAAGGTAATTGGACAGTTACAGCATTATGAAAAGACGAAGAAGATGCCTTTGACTATTCTAAAATCTTATGCAAAATAACCTCAGTTCTCTGTTTAACTGTATTAAACTGTGTCTGAATCGTTTCGTATTGAGGGAAGTTTTCCATTAAATCTTTTATTAGATGCTTTACTGCTTCCTGACCATCATATAAGTAACGGGGTCTAACAGGATCAATGTGGCTTAGAGTCAGATTATGTAGAATTTCATAAAACTGCATGCTCATTCGAATCATATTCCATTTATTTTCTTCATCTTTGAACTCTTTATCTTTTTCCAATAATACATCAAACAATTTGAAATAACTCTTAATGGTATGATGAGCCATTCTGTTGTAGGCTGTCTTTATTTCAGACTCTGTTTCTAAAAAGCGGTTGTTTCTTATTGAAGCAAGGCTACTTGTACTCATCTGAAGATTCAATTCCTGTTTTATCAAATCCGATGTCTCCTTATTGGCATCAGTTTCCGATTTTATTGAATCCCATTCTTTTTCAATTGACTGCAAAGAATTCCCAATTTTTTCTATGTAGTCTTTAGATCTTATTTCAAGTTCTTTTGACTTACATTCTTTCCAACTGTCCAAATCAGTCTTAGATTTACCTAATTGAAGATCAGATTCTCGTTTCCACTCATTCAATTCTGTCAACCGATGATTTATTTTTATATCGATATCCGATATATTCTGCTTCCATCCTGAAATTTGCTGATCTAAATTATCTTTGAAATTTTTTAATTTTTCATTATCTAAATTTTCTTTACGACTCAACCGTTCATTGGCATCTCTTTCACCCCTATATGTTATAGCGATGGGGACCAGTACTCCTAAAATAGCTATTATGGCTACCCAGAAGTTAAGTTCTGTACTAATCTTTTCGATAGAATTGTTCGTTTCCTGTCTGACATCTGCCAATATATTGTCTCGTTGTGAATTAAGACATTGCTGATTGTTCCATAATTCTTTAAGTAATTTGTAGTCAGGTCTGGAATCAACATACGGGGAGACTTCTTTATTCACCATACTATCTAAATCCGTAAAATAAGGATATTCTTTTACTACGACAGGTTGCCCGAAGTAGGTTCTGAAGATCAAGGATATGGAAGAAGCAAGAAAAAGACATGCCGCTACAAAGATTATTCCCCATATCAATGTAGCTGAAGAATTTTTAAATATTTTTATATCAGAATCATTCATTAATACCAAGAATTTTAAAACTGGAGTTAAAGTCTATCTTCTATCTTCGTAATCCTTAACTCTTTCCCATTAATTGTGATTTTTGACAAGTCGGTTTCTTGGGATTCTTTAGAAGTTTCCGGTATAATTATGTCTTCAGGGCGAAAAAGACGGCTATACTTGACAAATATGTTTTCATCTTTCCCTGTCTCATAAGCATAGTTCCTAAGTCCATTATAAATGTTCTCGCCTATAATATTGTCCTGAGTAAAGAAAATAAATTGAAGGGGAAAATCTAAATTGCATTCCTTCATAATCAAATCATGAGATTCTATCATCTTATGAACAACTCTTCCAATCTTTGATCGATTAGCGAAATCGCTCGAATCAAAAATATCATCTACAACAAATGGCAGGTTGGTCTGTTGTTTGATTTTTGCACAGCAATATAGAGACATTTTAAATGCCATACAGAACAACTTGAGTCTAAATGTATTGAAATATTCCACCGGATGCTTTATAACCGAGGACGTTCCTTCTTCATAGCTTTCCTTAAGGATGACAAGATTTGGCTTGATAACTGATTCTTTCAATGTAATCTCCAATGACTCTTTATCAGTGAGAAGACTATCTTTCATCATTTTATCAAAAATAGAATCAGCCACCACTTTAAAATCAGATAAAACATTTTTCCATTCTGATTCTAACACTCGATAAAC
>CAZGGB010000204.1:0-2688 GCA_964525115.1 uncultured Sangeribacter sp.
CCTTCGCTCCGCAGCCAACCTGACTCAAGATTATCTCGCATTTATCATATCATTATTTTTTGTGAGCTACTTAATATTTTTATTTTGACATACATTGAAGTTGTTTCAACTGATTTTTTTATTAAGATTTCGCCAGGTTTCCGAGCAGATTTTTCTTCATGAAAAAGGAACGATGCGGGCTTCGTGACTGATGAATGAAGGGGAATATACCGAAATTGAAAATCGGCAAGTTTCCTTAAGAAACGAAAATGACTAGCCAAAGATGATGGAAGATTTATAAAAAGAATTTTTATTTTCATATTTTTTAGTTAATTTTGTATTCGTAAATAAGTCGAAACAACTTCATTATATATCTTTGTGGTAACAAACAATTCTAACTTTCAAATATACTTATATAAAATGAAAAGAAACCTAAATATTGCCTTATCAGTGGCTATGGGCGCCATTATGGTAGTGCCTGCAAAAGGGTTCACGAAGTATTCCGATATTCATCCATCCGGCACAGAAGCTATTCTACATGCTTGGAGTTGGAACTTCAAGAACATCGCCGACAATATGAAGAAGATTTCTAATGCCGGATATTCAATGGTGCAGACTTCTCCAGTGCAGCAATGCTGGAATCCTGAGGGGTCAAAAGGAATGCTTTTCTCCGATAATGAGAAAGAAGGACAATGGTATTTCTATTATCAACCCACCGACTGGAAGATTGGCAACCATATCGTTGGATCACGAGATGAATTGAAGCAAATGATGGACTCTGCTGCCAAATATAATGTCCGCGTCATAGTTGATGTTCTGCCTAATCATACAGCTTTCGATGTAGATGCCGTCAGCGACGACCTTGTAAATGCTGCAGGTGGCAGAAACAAGCTATATCATTCCCAAGGCTTAAATCCAGTGCAGGATTACAACGACCGATACCAGTGTACACTATGGGGATCAGGTGCACTTCCGGACGTAAACACAGAAAACAAGGATTTTCAAAAATACTACATGCAATTTGTCAACGACCTCCTCGACCTTGGTGTGAGGGGTTTCAGATATGACACCGCAAAACACATCGGCGTACATTCCGATCCCGTCGACTCCGCATCAGGAGTGACTGAAAATGATTTCTGGGATGTTGCAACTGGTCAGAAAGCAGTGAAAGGCGTCAAACTGAATGTGCCTTACGAAGATCTTTTCGTATATGGAGAAGTACTTCAAGATAAGAACGTGCCTGAAAAAGAATATGAAGAATATTTTGGTCAGACGGCTTCAAGCTACGGTTGGATGCTACGTGAAATGCTCGAAAAGGGTTCAGCAAAAGGCATTGACATTATAGACTGGCATCATTCTGCATCTCCTGAGACCCTAACGACTTGGGTTGAAAGTCATGACACATATTGCAACGCTCACGAATCGGCTCACCTCTCTGATGATCAAATCCGTACAGCTTGGGTTTTCCTCACTGCAAGAGATAAAGGTACTCCCCTCTTCTTCTCACGCCCGGCAGGGTCAACTCGCGACAACTATTGGGGCAACAACCGTCTTGGTGAAGCGGGTAATGATGAATATTTCCATCCTGAAGTAGTAGCGGTAAACCATTTCCGCAAAGAGATGGCAGGTCAGCCTGAAGATATCCAGACTTGCTCAGACGGTGAGGTCCTTGCTGTCAATCGTGGTAAAAAAGGAGCTGCACTTATCAATTTGAGCGGACTTTCAAAACCCTTAGATGTAGCCACATCTCTTCCTGACGGTAAATATCGCGACAAGGTCTACAACAAGGAATTTTACGTAAAGAAGGGTCGTCTCACCGGCATTCTTGCTCCAAGAAAGACATATATCCTCCAGAAATAATTCAAAACTCTGAAAAAAAATATGCATAAGGTGAACCGTGTGGTTCACCTTATTGTTTTATTGCCAAAGAAAGACCGAAACAGTGAATATGGCATTAAGCCGGATTTCACCTAACTATTAAAATCTTGATTGAAATGGCTAATGAAAAAAGTTTGAAAGGCACCCAGACAGAACAATTAATAAGTGCCTCTTATTTGAATGAGACGCAGTCTTACGCACGTTATATGTATTACTCACAGATTGCCGACAAAGAAGGTCTGTTTCCTGTAGGTGTGATCTTCCGTGAATCAGCAGATAATGAGCTTCATCACGCAAAGGTATTCTTGAAGATGCTGCAGAATACTGAGGTGAATGCTACAGTTGCTACTGAAGCCGGGTTCCTCGGTAAGACAGTAGATAATATCCAGACAGCCATGAAAGAAGAAATGGAAGGCGGATATGAGTACTATATGGCAGCTGCCAAAACTGCAAAAGAAGAAGGTTTCGATGATATCGCTTCCCATTTCGAGGCTATTGCATCAGTAGAGAAGTTCCATTATGATCGTTTCGCTAAGTTCCTTGATATGATTCAGAAGGGCACCTTATGGAAACGTGAGAAACCTGTGACATGGCATTGTCTGGTTTGTGGCTACGAGTACGTTGGCACCGAGCCACCGGTAAAATGCCCGGCATGTGATCATCCTACCAGCCACTATATTTGTGTGGAAGATGGATATTGCCCAGCTCCGGCAAACTAAACAAATGAATTATGAAAAACTGCTCAGGCTGCCCCGAAAGGAGCAGCCTGATTATTTTTACTAAGTAGCTCGCAAAAATTAATGATATGATAAATGCGAGATAATCTTGAGG
>CAZGGB010000205.1:0-2509 GCA_964525115.1 uncultured Sangeribacter sp.
CGAATACGGTCATGTCGCGGCCGTCAGGGTCGATACTCTATATCAACGATCAACTCGATCATTTTTGAGTCTTCAGTCTTAAGTTGTCAGTCTTCAAGTTCAGACAATGATGAATGATCAGCTATCAGTTATGATACGGATACATGGGTATAATCTATCTGTAGTGGTCCATCAGGGCTCAGGCCTACATAAAGATTGTACTGAGGCACCGGTTGATGCATTGATTTTGCATGGAGGATCCTGATTCACGCAGGGGGAGCAGGGATGCCGGGTGCGCGGGCAAAATCCAACATGGGTTTGTGGCAGGATGTCATTGTACTCGTTCCGGGTCTCGGATGGTTTCAGGATTCAGGGGTCAGGCATCAGGTTTCAGGGGTCAGGGTCATCGGGGATATCTATCGAGGATGACACTTAGCCTTCGCTGAAGCTCAGGACTTAGACAAAAAAACTGACCATACAGGGTCCGGCACGGTGTGGTCCATCAGGGCACAGGCCACCGTGAGGAGCGCCATTCAACGATTAACGATTAATGATTAACGATAAATATTATGCTTAGTCGTCATCTCTAAAAGTTGCGGCTCATGGAGGTCACTCTTGACTCACCACTGGTTTTGGAGGTATCAGGGTTCAGGCATCAGGTGTCAGAGTCCTAAGGATAATAAGAGTCATCGTAACCTTCCACGAGAAACCGCTGTCGTAACCAAGCGCCGCCCTCTGGCTGTCGCGCCGAACCAAATCGTTGATTGGGGTTTCCGAGGACAAAGTTAGTACATGATTTAGGAGTGCGACCCTTATCTTCATCAAAAAATTGCCTTGGGGGAATTTTTTCAGGGGCGATTATTAACTATGAACGATTAATTATAAACTATAAACGTTCAATTATTAACGATAAAGGATCAACGATTAACAGTGGAGAGGGGAGAGCAAGACGCGTGGAGTGGGATGCGGATTCTTTTTGAAAGGTTGAATGTGTGGTTGAGGTTTATATGGAAATGTAGAGGATCTGATGTGGCGGGGGCCTCTGCCATAGCGACGTGATCAAGGAAGAATGGGTTCTTGGAAATATTGGATAGGCGCATTAGGCGACTACTCCAGGGGATGTTGAAATTCTGGTGTTTTTCCGCTTGAAACCGATCTTCCTTAGGGATGTTGCCTTCGAGGACGACAAGGGTATAATATTTGAGTAAGACGGCACTTGAAGATGCGGAGTATACCCGGGATGCGTCATCGCCGTCTGGGTCGTACCATTTTGACATGTCAGCGAAGTGGACATATCCGAGATTCATTCCACGGATGAAGTCAGGGGAACGGAAGGTGTTGAAGAAAGCGCGTCTGTCGGCTTTTGGAATATATATCCAAGGGTCTGATGGGACGATATTTCGTTTTAGGAAACGGCAGATGTCGGATTTCAGGGGATATAGATTTATAGAGCTTGAAGAACATGTGAAAGAGTTGTTGATGCACTGGCAAGACTGAAGCCAGAGTATGTAGGCCTGGATGCATGTAGTCAGCCCAACTTTTCCGAAAGACTTGGTAATGATGTATCTGCCGAGCTGATGATTGTGGAATCGTTTCTGCAATATGTCGATGACATAATGCTGGAAGTTGTTGAGATAGAGGGGGACTATACGATCAGAGTCTTTAATGTCACGGATGAAGAACTCCTTGATTGCCCAGTAAGCAAAGTCGAACTTTTTGCGTAGCTCGCAGAAGGCTTTTCTGGCAGAATGGATGTTATCGCAGTTGAATACATCCAAAGGGGACTCTCGGTTCAGGAGTCGTTGGATCTGCGACAGACGTTTCATGTGTAGAGGTAGGAAAATGGGACGGTGGGCAATGGATGTAACGTGGAAACAGAAACGGAAACCGGGAGCTTGGTAGCCGGAGAATTGGTTGCGGGATTTGTGTGACATGATCTTTTTGATTGCAAAGATAAGTGGTAATGTGGTATGATGCACCTTATCCTGGAAAAATTTCAAGGTCAAGGGAGAGAGATTACGCATCAATATTAAGAACGAGCAAAACTTTAATCAATAATAAATGATGAAAGGACAACGATTGACAGGGGTTAGATGGTAAAGATTAGAGTCTTGGCTTTTGCTCATGCCATTTAGAAATGGCAATCGCCGCCAGGGAGGCGGCGATGACGGAGATTAATATGTATTGGACTATCATCTTTCTGCTCGCATTGGATTGTTTAGGAAATCCTCGTAGGAGAGGCGGATGCCGTCGGGAAGCTCCGTCTTGTAGGTCCAGCCGAGCCTGGTCGCCTTGCTTACGTCAAGGAGCTTTCGTGGGGTGCCGTTGGGGCGGGTCGTGTCCCACAGTATCTTGCCTTCGTAGCCCACAATGGAAGCCACAAGCTCCGTGAGCTCCTTGATCGTCAGTTCCTTCCCTGTGCCTGCATTCACTGTCTCGCTGCCGCTGTAGTGGTTCATCAGGAAGACGCACAGGTTGGCGAGGTCATCAACATACAGGAACTCGCGAAGCGGACTTCCGTCGCCCCAGC
>CAZGGB010000206.1:0-2502 GCA_964525115.1 uncultured Sangeribacter sp.
ATATTGCAATAAGCAATCTAAACCAGAATGCAGATGAATCTCTGAAACGAGAAGCTATCAGACTATTTGAGTCAATGCCTCGCTGGACTCCCGCGACGTATAAGGGGAAGCCTGTAAACTCACGCGAATTGCGTAGAGTAAATTTCAAACTGCCCCAAAACAAGCCTCAGGCAGAAGTTCCGCCGGCTATCAAACAGATACCAGAGGAAAAACGATATCCTCTACATATTTATGACATGAAGGGCATTCCTGTTGCTCCCATTTTTAAAGGGGGAGCACAGGGACTCGATAAGTGGATTCAAGAGCATATACAATATCCTGTAGATGCGGCAAAAGCCAAAATCGAGGGTCGGGTCATCGTGGAGTTCATCATTGACAAAAATGGTGCTGTCACATTTCCGAAAGTAGTGAGAGGAATCAACGATGTGCTCAATAACGAGGCTCTTCGCGTCATAAAAAGCCTGCCACGCTGGACACCCGGATATGCCAATGGCAAGCCGGCAAATACGAGATATACCTATCCTGTGACTTTCAAGCTTGCAAAAGCGAAATAGTGCTAAAATGGAATTGGAGACTCAAACGAATAGGGCTGGCAATCTACGGGGAAAGTGAATTCCATCTTATGGGCATGAAGCATAAGACGGTCGGCACTGCCACCTGAACGATTACTGTAGAGGCGGTCCCCTGCAATCGGCATTCCAAGACCCTGCTGCGAGGCGGCATGCACTCGCAGCTGATGGGTGCGTCCTGTAAGAGGATGGAATATTACGCGGCTTCTCCCTTCATGGACTTCTGTGAATTCATAATCCGTAGCAGCCTCTTTGCCTCCTGCAAGGTCTACGCGCTGTCTCGGACGATCAAGCCAATCGGGAGATAAAGGCAACTCAATGTGTCCCTGTCGTGATATACCTCGCGATGCATAATCACCTTCCAATTCAGCTATATATGTCTTTTGCACTCTTCGCATCGCAAAAAGACGTTGCATCACTTTAAATGACAATGGTCCGAAAGTGGCAACCAATAGTCCCGATGTGTCTTGATCAAGACGATGTGCCACTTTCACCTGTCGGTCGGCTCCATATTTCTCTTCCAGCCATTGTTGCACTGAGATAGCATTCCCTTTTCCCGGTACAGAAAGCATACCTGAGGGTTTATTGACTACGCAAAACCATCGGTTCTCGAAGATTACTTCAGGATTATGCGTAGCACTGAAGGCAGGATCGCTATTTAGTGGAGGATTTATTGAGAGTCCTTGGAGCATCCAGCTCAGCACAGGAAGACACTTGCCACGGCAAGCAGGATAATGGTTGCCATGTATCCGCACCTCGCCCCCTTTAGGATTACCATACCAATATTCAGCGATCGACACCGGATGCCATCCTTTCAGATAGGCAGCCTGCAATAGTTTAGGGGCACAGCATTCTCCGGCTCCGGAAGGCGGAATCTTCAATGGTGTGTCGGCAAAAATATCGCTAAGGCTACGGCTTTGGCCGCAAGCATTCATCACGCGGAAATTATCAAATAGCCATTTCTGCAAGTCCTCAGAATCGGAGCGACGCCTTTCTTTCATTGCCGCGAGATGGGCTACTGCTTCCTTTAGCTGATTAGCAAATGGTTCAAGTTCGGCTGATGACCTTTTTTTAAGACGATGAAGCTCTGCTTTCTTAAACTGGCTTTGACGAATCATGGCAGCTAATTCAGCTTCATCAGCCATACCTGACTCCCTTTTCGCATCCCTTTCTAATTTTGATTGGCGATATTCTTCCTTGTGTTCCGCAATCACGGCATCCATCCTCACCTTGGCTTGTTCATAGTCTTTTCTTATCGCAGGAAGCATTTCTCTCTCAAATCGAGTTATCTCAACGTTTTGATGAGATATGTCAGCTTCTTTTGTCTTGAAATATCCATCCGGCTGAAGATAATCGAATACAGGCCCAACAAATCCGGGATGATAGAAACCTCCGTCGCCCAATTGCCCGGAAAAGGCATATAGCGTATGGCGCATTCCATCAGCATCCTCTGCAATGAGCACACCAAGCATTTTCCCGGCTTCGAGTTCACGGCAGAAATTGACATCCTCTGGCTGGCTACTCTGCTTCAGACCCTCCAGCCTCTCAGTCAATATCCGGAAAGCCTCTTCGCACTCAGCATCTGGTATGTAGTCAAATGGATTGTTCATAATAAAATCTCACACTCAAGAACTTAATGTAGATAGCATGCTCCGCATGCGTTCCCATGCGTCTAAAAGAACATTTCTAAGCTTTCTTTTTAGCTTTGTTGTTGATGGCTTTTATTGTATCAAGATAGGCAGCCAATAAGCACCGCCCCCATTTCCTTTCAGGCGTTCATCATCCATAGTAAAGCCCTTGACGATATACTCCGTCAAGCGCTCAGTAGCCCAACGCCGGAAATGCGTGGCAATCTTCGACCGGATTCGATACCCCAACGATATGATCATATCAAGGTTATAGAAAGGTATTTCACGCGTCACCTGTCGAGACC